>NZ_JANPLK010000003.1 GCF_031426495.1 Gemmatimonas sp.
GCCTCGGCAAACGCCTTGATGACCGGCTCGCCCAGCGCCTCGTTCTCATCCATCTGCCGCGGATCGATCAGCCCCGACGCCACCATGTCGTTCAGCGCGACAATCAGCCGATGGACCGTGGCTGCTTCGTCGGGGCGCCGCGCGTCGAGCGTGGCGGGATAGGGGAAGAGCAGCGCTTCGGCGATCTCGCCTTGAAACAGCCCGCGAAGAAACGACGGCTTGGTGTGGGCGGCAGGTGGCGACGCGCTCATTGGCAGGCACTCCGGTGGAGCCGGGGGAAACGAACGACGGGGCGCTTCGTTGAGAAGCGCCCCGTCGTGCAAGTTACGTCCTGCGTCAGACGCGGGCGACTCCCTACGGCGTCGACGGCGTGATGGTCACGGTCACCGTGGTCGTCTTGCCCTCGGGTTGATTGTTGCTGTTTAGCGCACGCAGCGTGAAGGTTGTCGTGCCGGCGGTAAACGCCTGCACGGTGATGACCTGCGTCGCGGCGTTCACCGTTCCGGTGGCGACACCCGGATTGCTGTTCGACAGGTTCAGATTCCGATTGAACAAGGGGCTGCCGCTCGCATCCTGAAGCTGGAACGAGAACTGCTTGGTCGCCGTGTTCAGCGGCACGGTGTAGTTGCTCGCGACGATCGTGTCCACCGGAATCGGCTGAATCGTGACCTGCGCGGTGCCGGAACGCGTTTCACTGGTGGCCGTGATGGTGACCGTACCAGGCGCCGTGGTCGTCACCCGTCCCGTTGCCGAGACGGTCGCGCGCGTGGGGTCGCTGCTGGTCCAATCTACCAACCGATCGGTGACGACCGTACCCGTGGAGTCTTCGATCGTCGCGTTGAGCTGAACCGTTCCGCCCTGCACCACGCTTGGCGACAGCGGCGACAAGCGCACGGTCGCGACCGGGATGTTCGAGATCGAGAACGAGACCGTATCGACCGCCCCCTCAGCGTTCACGGCAATACGTGCGGCACCGAGCGCGACACCCGTCACGAGTCCGTTGGCCGAAACCGAGGCCGTCGCCGGCGTCACGCTCCGCCACGTAATCGTCCGGCCCGCCGGAATCGCGCCGCCGGCCGAGTCGAAGAGGGCGACGCTGAACTGGCGCGCCACGCCTCGACGCAACGTCGTGGGCTTCGGAGAAATCACTGCTGCCACAATGCGCGCGTCGACCGCTTCCACGGTCGCGCTGCACGAGGCCTGCGTGTTCTCGACCGGCGATGCCGTAATGCGGGCCGTGCCGGCCTTCCGCGCCGTCACGACTCCGGAGCCGGAAACCGTCGCGGCGATTTCGTTATCGCTGGTCCAGGCGATGTTGCGGCCCAGCGACGAAATCACGTTGTTCGCCGTGTCGCGCAGCGTGACCGCCTGCACCACACTCTGCGAGACCGTGAGCTTGGACGTGGTCGGTGCCAGCGAGCAGCTGCCGATCGGGATTTCCGTCACGGTGACCGAGGCGCTGCCGGTCGTTTGATCAGCTTCCGCCGTGATCACCACGGTGCCCGGCGTGAGCGCGGTGAGCAAGCCATTCTGATCGACCGAGACGATCGACGAATTGCTGCTGCCCCACCGGAAGGTTCTACCTGTGATGATCGTGTTCTGGTTGTTGCGCGCCGTAGCGGTCAACTGCCGCGTGTTGGTGCGTCGCAGCGTCAGCGTAGACGGCGTAATGGTGACGTTGGCCGCCGCTTCCGGCGTCACCGTGACCTGCACCGATGCACTCTTGCCGTCGGCGACCGCCGAGACCGTCGCTCCGCCAATGCCCACGGCGATCACGTTGCCTTCGGTCGTGACCGTGGCGACGGCCGTGTTGCTCGAAGAAAACGAGATCTTCTTGTTGCGGATCGAGTTGCCTTTGCAATCGAAGGCGGTGCCGACGATCGTCGACGCGCCGTTCACCGGCAGCGTCAGCGAAGCCGGTGCCACCGAGACCGTGCAGGCGTCGGCGGTGGTCTTGAGATCGAGACAACCCGCCAACCCCAACAGGGCAAGCGTGGTTGTCGTCGCGCGAAGCGTTGTGCTCAGCGATGCGCGGATGTTCGCAATGGGGGCAGAGACCCGCATGCAGGTCCGTCCTGTCAACAAAAGTGAATGAGCCATCCGGAAGGGTCTCCCGGACGGCGACGTCCAAATAGGACGCGCGGTCGTCGCCAGCCGTAACCGTCACAGCGCTGGCATGATCAGTCTGCTGTGGACAACCTGACCGATCGTTCACGGGACGGCAAGCGGCGTGCAGAGCTGTTGCAAGAGTGTGGCCGCGTCGGTGACCGGCATCGCACAGCGGAAGTTCCTACACACATGCGCCGTCGCGGTGCCCCCGATGGCCGCTCGGCCCTCCAGAAGCGCCGCTGAGGCCGTTTCGCCTCCCGTTGAGGCAAGGACCAGGGTCGGCAGGTACTGCTCTGCTACGGCGGCTGCCAGCGCCTGGATTCCTGCACTGTCCGGGTCGCCGATCAACGCCACCGCCACGGCACCATCGATCGCGAGCTGCGCCACCCCGAGCAGATATCCGAACGCATTCGGCCACTTGCTCATCGGCTCGGCCAGCGCCGCCATCGCCGTCAGGGGCTCTGAGCGGGCCGCCGAATTCCCGTCGAGCTCGCCAAATCGCAACATGACCTCGAGTGCCAGCGACGGCCCGGCCGGGGTCGCGTTGTCGTTCAACTCCCGGACGCGGGTGATCAGTACTTCGCCGTCGCTCGGCGTGTCGTACCACGCGACGGTCCCTTCGTCGAAGAAGTGCAGCCGCATGGCGTCGGCTACGCGGCGTGCGTGATGCAGCCACGCGGGGTCGAGCGTGAGTTCGTGGATCGACAGAAAGGCCAGCGCGACGGCGGCGTGATCCTCCAGAAACCCGGGTCCGATGCTCAGTCCGTGCGTCCCCGACAGCACCCGCGTGACGCGTCCGTCTGCGTTCACGAGCCGGTCGCGGAGCAGCGTGGCGTTCCGCACCGCCAGTGCCCGCACCGCCGGATCGTGCCACACACGTGCCGCGTCGGCCAAGGCGCGCGCCATGAGGGCGTTCCACCCGGCCAGCACTTTGTCGTCGAGTCCGGGTCGCACGCGCTGCTCTCGCACCGTCAGCAGGGCGCCTGAGGCCCGCTCGATCGTGGAGCGCAGCTGCGCTTCGGGAAGGCCTAGTCGCGCCGCCACCAATGCCGGCGCGACGGGCACATGCAAGATCGAGTGGCCCTCGAAGTTGCCGCCAGGTTGAACACGCCAATACGCCCGGGCGATCGCGGCGTCGTCACCGAGCACCGCGTCGAGTTCGTGGGCGGTCCACACGTAAAACTTGCCCTCCACGCCTTCGCTGTCGGCATCGAGTGACGAGGCGAACCCGCCGTTGGCGAGCGTCATCTCGCGGGCGAGCCAGCGTATCGTGGCCTCGGTAATGCGACGCACTTCCTCGTCGCGCGTGACCTGCCAGAGGTGCACGCCGAGCCGCACCAGCAGCGCATTGTCGTACAGCATTTTCTCGAAGTGCGGCACTAGCCACTCGGCGTCTGTGCTGTAGCGCGCGAAGCCGCCGCCGATCTGATCGAACAGCCCCCCGCGCCCCATTGCCACAAACGACCGATGCGCGATCTCGAGGGCCAGCGCGTCGCCGCTGCGTGCGTGCCACCGCAGGCAGAAGTCGAGCGCCATCGTCTGCGGAAATTTGGGCGCGCCGGTGAATCCGCCGAGGGGGCGATCGTAGCGCGTGGCGAGCTGGGCGAAGGCGCGCTCGAGCAGCGCCGCGTCAACGGTGCCGGATGGTCCGGCCGGGCGGCTGCTGTTTGCGTACAGCGCGCGCATGGCGTCGGTCGTGCGCGCGATCGCGTCGGGCTGATCGCGATACGCGTTGGCCACGGCCTGAATCACGCGGGTGAACGACGGCATGCCGTGACGGTCGTCCTTCGGGAAGTAAGTGCCGCCCCAGTAGGGCGCGCCATCGGGGGTGAGCACGACCGTCATCGGCCAGCCGCCCTGCCCGGTCAAGGCCTGAACCGCCTGCATGTAGATCGCGTCGACGTCGGGACGCTCTTCGCGATCCACTTTCACATTCACGAAGAGCGCATTCATCAGCGCGGCCGTGTCGGCATCCTCGAACGACTCGTGCGCCATCACGTGGCACCAGTGGCAGGCGGCGTAGCCCACGCTCAGCAGAATCGGCCGCTGCTCGGCCCGCGCCCGCTCGAACGCCTCGGTGCCCCACGGATACCAATCCACCGGATTCTCCGCGTGTTGTCGCAGATATGGCGACGACTCGGTAGCGAGACGATTGGGCATGTATGCAACTTACCCCGCGCCCATGACGATACCGGTTGACCTTGCCACCAAGCCCCCCGTCGCCCCTCCCGGCTCGTGGACGTCAGCCGCGAGCTGGATTCTCGTCGCAGCCGTGCTACGGGCGGGCCTGTCGGGACTGGTCCCGCTGCTGCCCGACGAGACGTACTACTGGGAGTGGTCCCGCCAACTGGAGGCGGGCTATTTCGACCATCCGCCCGGCATCGCGTTCCTGATCGCTGCGGGCACGCGCCTTTTCGGCCAGACGTCCATGGGCGTCCGCGCCGGGCCGGCGATCGCCGCGCTGCTGATGCACGTGGCCGCCGTCATGTGCGCGTGGCAGCTGGCCGGTCGCGGCACGGAAGGGCTGCGCGCGGCGACGCGGGCTGCCATGCTGGTGGCGCTCATTCCCATCGCGACGCTGGGGCTCGTACTGGCCACCCCCGACGCCGTGCTGTTTGCGAGTGCCATGTTCGCCCTGCTCGGCGTGGAGCGGGCACTGGCCTCTCCCCTCCGCTCCTGGCGTAGCCTCAGCTGGTGGACGGTCGCCGGCGTCGGCCTCGGCGCGGCGTTTGTGGCCAAGTACACCGCGGTACTGCTGCCGATGGGGTTGGTGATTGCGTGCGTGCTGCATCCCGCGTTGCGCAAGCGCTTCGCCGAGCCAGGCCCGTGGCTGGCGTCGATCATCGCGCTGGGGATGTTCGCGCCGGTGGTGGCCTGGAATGCGTTCAACAACTGGGTGTCGTTCCGCTTTCAATTGGGCCATGGGTTCAACCCGAGCGCGCGTGGCAACCCGCTCTCGCGTGAGCTCGAGATGTTGGGCGGACAGATCGGCCTCGCGTCGCCGATTCTATTCCTGCTGATGGCGGGTGCGGTGTGGTTTGCGATGCGCGACGGGTGGCGCATGCGCGGCGACTTGACGCCCACCGATCCGATGACGCGCCGTTTCGCCATGGCCGTGATCTCGGTGGCCCCGCTCGCGTTCTTTGCGATCAGCGCGTGGCGCCGGTCGGTGGAAGCGAACTGGCCCGCGATGATTTATCCCGGCGCGATGATGCTGCTGGCCACCAGCGACAAGCCGTGGTCGTACGGTCGATGGTGGCACCGAGGTCAGGCGTTTGCGGCGATTCTGCTCGCGATCGTGGCGTGGCAGGCGGCCACCCCGATCCTGCCGATCCCGCCGCGCAAGGATCCGATTGCCCGTGCGCACGGCTGGGAAACACTCGCGGCGGCCGTCGAGCACAGCCGGCAGAGCGCCTTCCTGAAGGGCACGGTCGATCGGTGGGTGGCCGCCGATCGCTACCAGGATGCTTCGGAGCTGGCTTTCCACCTCCCCGATCAGCCAACGGTCTTTGCGCTCAACCTCGGCGGCCGCACGAATCAGTACGACATCTGGGCGAGCGCGTACGACAAGATCCGCCCGGGCGACGGGCTCGTGGTCGCGTTCGACGCGGATGCCAAGGGCGATTCACTGGCGGGCGTCGTGGGCGCGTGGTTCGCGGCGTCACAGCGCGGTGTCACGGTGCCGCTGCGCCGCGGCGACGGCATCGTGACCGAGCGGCGTATCTGGTTATATCGCATTGCCCGCGATGTGCCGAGGCGGCCGTGAATGCCACGTTGACGATGCCGATGCTGCTCGCCGTCGCGCTGGGCGGTGCGACCGGCTCGGTCGCGCGCTACGTCATCGGCGTCCTGCTGCAGCCCGCGAACAGCGGGTTTCCGGTATCAACGCTGCTGATCAACGTGGGAGGCAGCTTCTGTATCGGCCTGCTTGCGCGCCTGTTCGATGCACCCGACCACAATCAAGTGTTGCGCGTGGCGCTCACGGTTGGCCTCTGCGGTGGCTTCACGACCTTCTCCACCTTCAGCGCCGAAACGGTCACACTGTTGCAGCAAGGCAAAGCCGGGCGCGCGGGTCTCTATATCGCGGTAAGTGTCGTCGCCGGCATCCTGGCTACGTTTGCCGGGCTCATGGTCGGCCGCGCCGCGCGGTAGCGGCTGCTGTTTGCCGCGTTTGGATACGAGCCGAAACCGCTTGCTCCCGTAGAATCCGCAATTCACGCAAACGCTGACCATCAATCATGTCCACTCCTACGATTCCCGCCGATCTCGCCGCTTGGTGCAGCGCCAACGATGCGCGCGCGCAGGACGAACTGTTTGCCTTCCTGCGCATTCCCAGCGTCAGTGCGCGCAGCGAACACAAAGCCGATTGCGCCGAGGCGGCACAGTTTGTGGCCGATGCGCTGACGCGGATCGGATTCACCGTGACCATCGAGCCCACGCCCGGACACCCCATCGTGGTCGGTGAGTGGCGCAACGCCGGCCCCGACGCGCCCACGTTGCTCGTGTATGGGCACTACGACGTGCAGCCTGCTGAGCCGCTCGAGTTGTGGACGTCGCCGGCGTTCGAGCCCACCGTGCGCGACGGCCGCATCTATGCGCGGGGCTCCGTCGACGACAAAGGGCAGTTGTACCTGCACATCAAGGCGCTCGAGGCGCATCTCGCCGTGCGCGGGACGCTGCCCGTCAACGTCATCGTGCTCGCCGAAGGAGAGGAAGAAGTCGGAAGCGAAAACCTCGAGCAATTCCTCGAGCGCGAGAAAGCACGGCTGGCCTGCGATGCCGTCGTGATCTCCGACTCCACCATGTTCGCGCCCGGTATTCCCAGCATCCTGTCCTCGCTGCGCGGCATGGCATATCTCGAGATCAACGTGCGGGGCGCCAACGGGGATCTGCACTCCGGCATGTACGGCGGAGCGGTGGTGAATCCGGCCATGGCGCTCGCGCGCATCCTGGCCACCATGCATGACGCCGACGGGCGCATCGCCATTCCCGGCTTCTACGACAGTGTGCGACCGTTCCCCGATGCCGTCCTGGCGCAGATGCGCGAGCTGCCGTTCAGCGACGAGCACCTCAGGCACGAAGTTGGCGTCACGGCACTCGGCGGCGAACCCGGATATACCACGCTCGAGCGGTTGTGGACACGCCCGACGTGCGAAGTGAACGGCATGCTGAGCGGCTACACCGGCGAAGGCGCCAAGACCGTGTTGCCTGCGGTCTCCATGGCGAAAGTGAGCTTCCGGCTGGTACCCGATCAGAGCCCCGATGTCATCGCCGCGCTCGTGCAAGCGCATGTGGAGCGCATGGCGCCGGCCGGTGTCACCGTGACCGTAGAGAACCTGCACGGCGGTCGGCCGTGGCGGGCCGATCTCAAGGGACCGATCATCGAGGCGGGAAAGCGCGCACTCGAAGCAGCCTTTGGGCGAGCGCCCGTGATCACCGGCGAAGGCGGGAGCATTCCGGTGGTCGGCGACTTCGAACGCATTCTTGGCGCACCCGTACTACTCATGGGCTTCGGTCTGCCCGGCGAGAACGCCCACGCGCCCGACGAGTGGATCAGTGTCGAGAACTACCTGGGCGGCATTCGCGCCGCCGCCACGCTACTCGACGAGTACCGGGCGGCGGCGCGTTGAACCAATGCAATCAGGGCATCACCGAGACTCAGAACGAGCCGAGGATGTCGTCCGAGCCATTGTCATCGTCGTCGAACGGAATCATCGCGGCGGCACTCATCGGGAAGACATCGTCTGACGTGTGCGCGCTCGAAGCGCGCGACTTCACCAGCCCTTTGGCCGCCGGTCGAGCCGATGACTTGGCCTTCGGAGCCGCCTTCGGGGCCGCCTTTGGGGCCGCCTTTGGCGCCGATCGCGGAGCCGCCGGCCGCGGTGACGAGAAGGCCGGCGAACCGTTCAACGCAGCCTGACGACGTGACGCCGATGTAACCGACTGACCGCCTTCGCTGCGATGGTCGCGCTCGCCCACGTCGAACTGCGACGCGAGTTCCTGCATCTCGGCGGCCTGCGCCGACAGCTCAGCCGCGGCACTGGCCGATTCCTCGGCGTTGGCCGCCGTACGCTGCGTGAGTCCCGCAATCTGATCCATCGACGATGTGACTTCGGCGAGCTCCTTCTGCTGCTCGGCCGCACCCTCGGCGATGTTGTTCATGATCGCCGAGGCCCGCTGCACACCGCTGCGGATCTCATGCAGACGACGCGTGACACTCTCATTCAGCTTCACGCCCGTCTCAGCCTTCTGTACCGACTCTTCGATCAGCGTCGCCGTATTCCGCGACGCTTCCGAGGCGCGGATGGCGAGGCTGCGCACTTCATCGGCCACCACCGCGAAGCCCTTGCCCGCGTCGCCGGCACGCGCCGCTTCCACGGCCGCGTTCAGCGCGAGGAGATTCGTCTGGAACGCGATCTCGTCGATCGTCTTCACGATCTTCGCCGTGGAGTCGGCAGACCGCTTGATCTCGGCCACCGCTTCCGCCAGCGCCGTCATCCGTTCCACGCCCTGCTCCGTATCCACATTCGCACGTTCCATGGCCGCCCGCGCTTCGTTGGCGTCGGCCACGTTCGCCTTCGTGCGGTCGTCCACCACCTTGATGCGGTTCGAGACTTGATCGATCGCGCCGGCCTGATCGGCCGCGCCACTCGCCAGTTCCTGGCTGCCTTCACCGATCTCACGGGCCGCCGAGTTCACTTGGCTGATCGCGGTGGTGAGCGACGCGAACACTTCCGCGATGTTTTCGAGCGCCGTGTTGAGTGAATCCTTGATCGCGGCATGCTCACCCACGTACTCGCCGGTCACGCGCGCCGAAAGGTCGCGGGCGGCGACTCGCGCCAGCACGTCCTTCGCTTCGCTGATTGGCTCGACCACCGAGTCCAGCATCTCGTTCGTGCCCGAGATCAGCTGCTGATACGCGCCACGGAACTGCTCCGGATTGCCGCGCTTGGCGAGATCGCCGTGCTTGGCCGCGTCGATCACGCTGTTGATCTCGCCGACGATGCCCTGCAGCGTCTCGGCGGCGCCATTGATGCTCTTCGAGAGCACGTCGTGCTCCGAGCGCACGTCGACCTTCGATGTCAGATCGCCGGCGGCCAAGCGATCCGCCGCCCGTGCCACGCCGCCGATGTAGTCCAGCATCTCGCGGAACGCGCCGGCGAGCGCGCCGATTTCGTCATTCGACGTGATGTCGATCTGCTGTTCCACCTTGCCGCGTGCAATCTCGTTGGCTGCCGTCGACAGCTTCTGCATCGCGCCGATGATGCTGCGTAGCGTGCCGACCGCCAGCAGTGCCAGCGCGACGAGCGCGATGATCAGCACCACGCTCGTCACCAGGCGTGTGGTCGATTGCAACGTGCGGGCCGTCCCGAACGCGGCGGCGATCGCCGCTTGCCGTTCGGTGGTCTGCTGCTGCAGGGACTTCGCGAGCGCGGCGTACTTGGTCTTCACGCCCTGCATGCCGCCCATCATGTCTTCCATTGAGCCGGAGATCATCCCCATACTCGTCGAGCGCGCTTGCGCCGCGTAGCTTTTGAACTCGGTGCTCAGGGCGAGGACGGAGTCCGAATTGACGCTCTTGTTGCGAGCGAGCGAGTCGGCCAGCATCGCGAACGTCTTGGCGATGCTATCGGCGCTGGCCACGGCGCCGGTGTCACTGGCACCAACGGCGTCGCGCAGCGCACGCTGATACACCTCGAGCTGCGACTGCATCTTCTGGCTGGTCTCGAACGCTGGAGATTCCTGCAGCTCGAGGCGCTCGAGTTGCGCCTGTGATCGGCTGCCAAGCACGAACGTGGTGCCCAGCGTCGTGAGAAAACCGACGGCGGCAACGACGGGGAGGGCGAGGATCTTGGCCCGGAGTGACAGAGTTCGAAACATTTGAGGAATTGCGAGGAGCTACACGGTGGGCTGCCGGCTCGGACTTCGTCGCCCGGGCACGTCTCGTGTAGAGGTATCGGAGTTTCCCCCACGGCACTTGAACACTCGATTCGAATCGTCACACTCCCGGCACAACTGTCACGCCATTCGCGCAAACGGGGCCGAGCGGTAGGCGACTCGTCCCCATCGCCGGTGTGACACGCACTGGCACCGGCCGAACGCACTGCGGGGCGACGAATGCTCCCGTCGCCCCGCGGTGTCCGAACCACTGCCGTCGCTCAGAGTCCGTCGAGCAGTGAGTCGTTGTTCGTGGTGGCGGCGATACGCTTGATAAGCCACTCCATCCCCGCCTGCGGCGGGAGCTGATGCAGACCGCGACGCAGCAGGTGCACCTTCTCGAGCTGATCGGGGCGATAGAGCTTCTCTTCACGGCGGGTGCCGCTGGTGCCGATATCGAACGCCGGGAAAATGCGACGGTCGGCGAGCGAGCGATCGAGCTTGATCTCGCAGTTGCCGGTACCCTTGAACTCCTCGAAGATCACGTCGTCCATGCGCGAGCCGGTTTCGACCAGCGCCGTGGAGATGATCGTGAGCGAGCCACCGCCGTGCTGTGGCGCGATCATACGGGCCGATCCGAAGAATGCCTTCGGCTTCTGCATCGCGTTGCTGTCGAGTCCACCGGACATCGTGCGGCCGGTGCCACGCTCCACCGTGTTGTAGGCGCGAGCGAGACGGGTGATCGAGTCGAGCACGATCACGACATCCTTGCCCTGTTCCACCATGCGGCGCGCGCGCTCGAGCGTCATCTCGGCCACTTCCACGTGCCGCTTGGGCGGCATGTCGAAGCTGGATGCCACGACTTCGCCGTAGCCCCAGGTGATCATCTCACTCACTTCTTCCGGACGCTCGTCGACGAGGAGCACGAGCAGCGCCGACTCGGGATGGTTGATCGCCACGCCTTCCACGATCGCCTGCAGCAGCGTGGTCTTACCGGCACGGGCCGGTGCCACGATGAGCGCGCGCTGTCCGTAGCCGATCGGTGCAATCAAGTCGATCGCGCGACGCGTGAGTTCGGGGCCGGTCTTGGCCGGGCGACCCGTTTCCAGCGTTAGCTTCCGGTCGGGATAGCTGGCCGTGAGCGTGTTGAAATCGGAGCGCTTCTCGAGCACGACGGGCGAGCCGTCGTTGAGCTGCTGTACTTCGATGATGGCCTGACGACCGCGTGGATCGCGACCGAACGTGGCATCGAGCTTGTCGCCACGACGAAGCTGATGCAGGCGCACCAACGCCGGCGGAACGAATGGATCGGTGGGGTCGGGCAGGTAGCTGTTGATCGCGCGACGCAGAAAGCCGCCATCGCGCGAGGCATCGAACCAGCCGGACATCGTGCCTTCCACCACCGTGGGCGTGGACGGCACCGACGGCGCACGTTCCACGCCGCCGTCAACGCCCTGCGGCGGACGACCTTCACCGGCGGCCCCTCCGCGACGGAAGCGGTTACGGCCGCGTCGTCCATTGCGACGGAAGGCGGCATCTCCGCCACGATCCGGGCTGTTGCGGTCGCCACCGCGATCAGGTCCGCGATCAGGTCCACGATCAGATCCGCGATCAGGTCGGTCTGGCGGGGCGGCCTGACCACCAGCCGGAGCGCCGCCGACGACGTCGGGGCGTTCGCCGCGCGGTCCGCGATCGCCGCGCTCATGGCGATGACGGCCACGGTCACGCTGACGGCCTCCGCGGTCGGGGCGATCCGGTCGTTCGGGGCGGTCGCCGAATGGGCGGTCGGGGCGCGACTCGGGGCGTTCGGCGCTGCTGGCGCTACTGGCGCCGCTGGCGCTACTGGCGGGCGGGTTGGCGGGGCGATCGAAGGCGCGATCATATCGATCGGCGCTGTCCAGACGAGGCCGCTCGGCCGCTGGATCGAAAAAGGAGGGCGGAGCCAGGGACTCCGGTCGAGGCGCGGATCGCGGCTCCGGGCGGAGCTCTACGCGGGGTTCGCTGCGGGGTTCGCGCGGCTCCGGGCGCGATTCGGCGCGAGGGGCGGGCGGAGTCGGCGGAGCGTCCCGCTCGACGCTGGCCGGCGCGTCGCCGGCGGCTTCGGCCGCGGGGCGACGCGGTGGCCGACCACGGCGCGGTCGAGGCGCTTCCTCGGGCGCGCCGGCCGTCGGCGGCGGTGGCGCGGCATCCCTCGGCGCGGGCGCCGACGGTGCATCGAGATACGGATTGTCGTCCCCACCGGAATCGGGGGACGGCGCGGCACTGGTGCGGCTGCGGCGAATGGGGCGTTTGCGTTCGGTCATTCGAAAACTGCGAGTGGTACAGTGGGCTCCGTTCCGATCTGGAAGGGAGCGCGACGCCGCCGCAGGCATGAAGACATGCGATGCAACGGGCCGAATGTTCGATGCCCATGTCGGGCTCGAGATGCGCGGAGAGCGCGGATATTGCGGGTCGCTTTGGACGGGAAGAGTCGTGCCGTCGCACTTGCCGGAAAAGTCGTACTTGCCTTCCGGTACCGCGGGGTCTGGGACCCGGGAGCAGCCAGCCGATGTCGGTGGGCTCGTCACACACACTTCGAAAAGCAGCGCGTGACATCAGGAGTATTACGATCCTTCCCCAATCGCGCAACCCATTAATCGTGGCTGTGACCTGACCAGATCACCGGACCTGTCTACTTTTCCACCATGATCGCACCTCCTCTCGACCTCCCGGCCGCCCTCGCTGATGCAGTGGGCGCCTACGAAGCTTCCGGAAACGTCGGCGCTCTGATGGAGCGCCTGCACACGCTCCGCGCCACGGTCACGCCAGATGCCCTCGTCGCCGCTGCCGAACCGTGGCTCCATATGCCCGAAGTGGCCGGCCCGCTGTATGAGCGTGTGGTCGACGAGCAGCCTACCAACGCCCGCGCCCTCGTCATCCTGGCCAACGCCTACTGGCTCTCCGGTCGCGGACCCGAGGTCGTGGGCGAGCTGGCCAACCGGGCGCTGGCGTCCGATCCCCAGAATCGCGGCGCGTGGCACATGTGGGCGCTGACCGAATCCAATCAGCGCGATCGTACGATTCGCTGGCTTCAGGTGACGCAACGCTTCCCCGAAGACCAGCTGGCCAAGGCCGCGCTGGCCGACAACGCAAGTTCGCTGGCCGCCGCCGAGCACGACAAGGAAGCGCTGGCCCTTGCCATTGCTGCCTACGAAGAGCTGTGGGCCAATTCGCCCACCGAGCAGCAGCGCGCCGCGCTGGAAACCGCACTCACCACCCTTCGCAACTATTCGCTGTGACCGACGCGCCGACGCCCAACACCCCGCCGCACGACCACGTCGAAAGTGACGCGCTGGCCGAGTTCCGCCTGTTCCGCGAGCGCATGAACACGCGTATCCTCGGCGAAAACAATCTCGTCATCAACCGCTTCTTCAATCTCGACGGTCGCGCCTACGAAGGCGGAACATTGAGCGTGAAGACGAAGGAGCTCCTGGGCCTCGTCGCGTCGCTGGTGCTGCGCTGCGACGACTGCATCACCTACCACATTGTACGCTGCGCCGAAGAGGGCGTCAGTCGCGACGAAGTGTTCGAAACCATGAGCATCGGCCTCATCGTCGGTGGCAGCATTGTGATTCCGCATCTGCGCCGCGCCGTCGATCGCTGGGATGAAGCCGAGAAGATGCGCGGCTGACCAGGGGCCACCGCGCTACGGCTTGGCGATCGTCTTCGGATTGCCATCGGACACGTAGCGCGCCCACTTGCCGGGCTTGTCCATCTGATCGAGCGTGGCCGAGAGTTTGGTGCCGCCCTGCAGCGGCACCCGGGGCAATGATTTCGGGTTGAACTCCGGATCGAACGGACTGCGCGCCGGACCACCGGCCACTTCGAACACGGCCTCGTGGCGGTAGCGTACGTCGCGTTTGCTCTTTTTGTCGTACCAAGAACCGTTGAACGCAAGCGCGCGGTTCTTCGGCCACAAGCCGTAGGGCAGGGCAAACCCGCGCACCTTGTAGCCGGGCACGGCGGAGTCGATCGCCATCGCGCCACGCGCCAGCTGTTCCTGCACGACGGCATCGGAGTACTTGCTGAGCTTCGCGTGCCACAGCGTGTGGTTGCACAGCTCGAAGCCCTGTTGCGCCAGGAACTGCACCTTCTTCAAGCGCCACTCCGTCTTCTGCCCGTCGATGCCCTTGTCGCCGAAGAAGGCATGACCGGCTTCGGCCGCCGGCAGCATGCAGAAGAGTCCCTTGGCCTTCCAGTCGGGGTGCGTCTTGATGAAGTCGAGCAACATGCCAACGGCGCTCGTGGGATCCACCACCAGCGCGCCGTTGCGCTCGATGTACCGGAACTGGCTCGGTGACGCATCGTCGAAGGTAAACAGTACCGGTGTCTTGCCGGCCGGGACGTCCATCGTCTTGTCGAGCATTTCCGAGAGATTCACGGGCACGTAGCCGCGCGTATGCAGCTCGGCCAGCTCGGCGCGGAACCGTTCGCGCGACACCTTGTACGTTCCGTCGGCGGCGACGACCTGATGCCACTCCACAATCGGCATACGTCCGAGCTCGTTCGGTACGCGCGGACCGGTTGGCGCTGTGCTCGCTTTCACGGGCTGCGCTTTCTTCGGAGCAGCAGGCTGAACCTTGGCACTTTCCGGGCGCTCAGGCCGTAGGATTGCACGAGAGTGCGCGCGCGCCATGGCCGGAAGCAGGGCGGAAGCAACCAAGACAGCTGTTCCGGCTGTCTTTATGAAGATCGACACGCGCGGCGTGGTGCGGACGGTGCAGTAGCGGATAAGAAGTTCCTGACGTGCCATGATCGCAGAGGAGTGTGATGGAGGCTGAAGCTAACAACACGCCGGCGTCGGCCGCGACACCAGCCGCAACACCGGCCGTGTCGTGGCGCACACGGCTGTTCAAGCCCTTGCTCTATGCCGGGGCGCTTGCCGTTGCCGGTGCACTCACCACGGCTTCGTGGTGGTGGTCGTGTGGCTGGCAAGGCTGCCCCACACCAGCGCAGCTGCGCGCCTGGAAGCCCACCGAGGGCGGTGCACTGCTGGCGCGCGACAGCGCGTTCGTGAGTGCGCTCTCACCCGTGAATCGCACCAACGTTCCGCTCAGCCGCGTCCCGGCGCAGGTACAGGCGGCCTTCATCGCCGTCGAAGATCGGCGCTTTCACGCCCATCACGGGGTCGACTGGTACGGGGTCGGTCGCGCCACCGTCGCCAACATCACGGCCGGCAGCGTGCGCGAAGGGGCCAGTACGATCACAATGCAGCTCGCCCGCAACGTCTTCCTCGGCAACCGGGCCACCGAGCGGACATTCGGCCGCAAGCTGCTCGAGTGGCGCTACGCCACGCTGCTCGAAGCGTCGCTCTCCAAGCAGGACATTCTCGAGCGCTACCTCAACGCCATCTATCTTGGCAACGGCGTGTACGGCGTCGAGGGGGCAAGCCGCGATCTGTTCGGCAAGTCGGTCAAGGACATCTCGCTGACCGAAGCGGCGATGCTGGCCGGTCTGCCCAAGGCGCCCTCGTCGTATTCGCCGCGCCGCGACAAGTCGCGCGCGCTAGCGCGTCGCGCCGTGGTGTTCGATGTGCTGCTGCGCGAAGGCGTGGCCGACAGCGCCACGATTCAGGCCGTGCGGAACAAGCCGCTCAAACTGGCACGCGCGGAGTGGGTACCGGCCCGCGCGGTCGATTCATGGGCCGTCGAAGCCGTGCGCGTCACGCTCGATTCGCTGCGCAAGGCCGGTGTGATCCCCAAGGCGCTCAACGACGCGCAACTGCGCGTGTGGAGCACGATCGATCGACGCGCGCAGATCGCCGGCGAGCGCGTGATCGCCGCGGGTGCGTGGCAGATCGATCAGGAGCGCGCCTACGGCGGCTTTTCCGCGCGTGGCGTCGGCTCGCGTACACAAGGCGCCTTAGTGGCCCTCGACCCCACTACCGGCGCTGTGCGCGCGGTGGTCGGTGGCCGTCGCATCGAGCGGAAAGGCTTCAATCGGGCTCTGCGTGCCAAGCGGCAGCCTGGCAGCACGTTCAAGCCGTTCGTGTACGCCGAAGCATTGCGTCAAGGCTTCACCGCCGCCTCCATGCTCGAAGACGAACCGGTCGAGATCGACATCGGTCGTACCATGTGGACGCCGGCGAACTACGGCGATGAGTACGCAGGACATATCACCATGCGCGATGCGCTGGCCCGTTCCGCCAACGCGGCCACCGTGCGCCTCAGCAGCAAGCTGAGTGTGCAGCGCATCGCCGATCTCGCGCACGCGCAGGGTATCGTGAGTGAGCTGCCCATTGTGCCGGCGCTCGCGCTTGGCGCTGGTGCGGTCACGCCGCTCGAGCTCACGGCCGCCTACGCGCCATTCGGCAACGGCGGTACGCGCGTGAATCCATATCTCGTGGAACGCGTCGAAGATCAATTCGGGCGCGTGATCTGGAGTCATCCGCGCACGGCGGGCGCCAAGGTACTCGAAGCAACCGACGCATTTCTCATCACCTCACTGTTGCAGGGCGTCGTCGATCGTGGCACCGGTCGTCCGGTGCGTGACGCCGGTATTCGTGGTCCGGTGGCGGGCAAGACCGGCACCACCAACGACGGCACCGATGTCTGGTTCGTGGGCTACACGCCCACCCTCGTGGCGAGCGTGTGGTTCGGAGCCGACGACCCGCAGCCCCTGGGTTGGAACGCATCGGGCGGTCGTCTGGCCGCGCCGGTGTGGGCGCGCTTTCTCCGTGACGGATGGCACAGCCCGGAAGACGACAGCACGTGGGTGCCGCCGGCCGGCATCGAGACGAAACAGATCGACATCGGCACCGGCAAGCTGGCCAGCGATTGGTGCGGCCCGTCGCGTCGCGAGTTCTTCGTGCGCGGCAGCGCGCCAAAGGGATCGTGTGAAGAGGATCCGTATCTGGCCATGCGTGATGCCGAGCCGCCTGACTGGCACGACAGCATTGGCGCCGCGCCGGGGGAGATCGATCCGGCGCAGATCGCCGAGGCGGTAAGCGGCGTGCTCGAAGCGGTGGGCGGAAACGCCAAAGCGCGCGCGGCCGCCGATCGCATTATGGTGGAGCTGCGCAAAGTGCAGCGTGATGCCGCGCGCGAGGCGCGACGGGAAGCGGAGCGGGTGCGGCGTGAGATGCAGGCCATGCCACAACCGCCAGTGCCGCCGCGCCCGCCCCGCGGGCGCGACTGAACACGCGGGTTACAGAATGCCCAGCCACTCCTTCTCGAAGCCACTGTAACCCGGGAAGATTTTCGGCAGTTGCGCCGCGCCGAGATGCTTTGACGCGATCTCGCTGAACACCGCCCGGAAGTCCGTGGTGAGGGCGAGGTCGCGTCCTTCGTAGAGTTGCTCCGGCGCCAAGCCGGGCCATCGGCCATGCACCTTCTTGGCCGACCGCAATGATCCGCCGATCGCGAACATCGCTCCCGCATGTCCGTGGTCGGTGCCGCCGGTGCCGTTCTGTCGCACCGTGCGACCGAACTCTGAGCAGGTGAGAATCACCACGTCATCCATGCGGTCGCCGAGGTCGGCGACCAGCGCGGCGATACTCTGGGAGAAGTCGCCCAAACGCCCGGCCAGCTGTCCCTGAGCACCACCCTGATTCACGTGCGTGTCCCAACCGCCCACGTCGGCGAAGGCGACTTCGAGCCCCACCCCCGACTTGATCAGCTGCGCGATCTGCAAGAGCCGTTGCCCGAACTGTGAGCGCGGATACTCCACGCCCGCCGTCGGACGATACTGCTGCGGATTGGCGGCGCGCAGCACCTTGAGGGCCTCGAACATGTCGCTGCCGCTGCCGTGCACGAGGTCTGACGACCCCGTGCGATACAGCGCTTCGATGCGACGCTGGGCTTCACCACCGTTCGTACGGATCGAGAATTCGTCGATGGAGTTCATTGCGACGACCGGGCTCGCGCCTTCCAGAATGCGCGGCGTCTGCGCCGTCATCGCGACCGCGCGGAACGGCGCGGCGGCGGAGCCGGGTGTGCACGACGACGCCTCACACGTGCCTTGCACCGCGAGATAACGATTGAGCCAACCGTCGGTCGTGCCCTTACGATCGGGCGTGCCGGTTTCCATGTAGTCCTGCGCGTCGAAGTGCGAACGCGTGGCACTCGGACTGCCCACGGCATGAATCGGCGACAGCATCCCGCGATCCCACAACGGCTTGAACGACGCCAGCGACGGATGTAGTCCGTAGAATCCATCGAGATCGATCGCCCCCGCCGTATTCGCTGAACCGCCTACGCGGGCGGGCGTCGCGATCGCGAGCTGCGGGCGCGCCGCGTAGTAGTTCTTGTCGCCGAACGGCACGAGCACGTTGAGTGCATCGGCTGCGCCGCGCTGAAAGAGCACGATCAGCGTCTTGCCGCGCACCGCGCGCGGCAGTTCCATCGCGAGTGCGGTGCGCTTCAGAAAACTGGGCGAGAGCCCCAGCGTCACCAGCGACAGCGCACCACCCTTGAGAAACACCCGGCGATTCACGGAACTGTTGAAGGCAGACATGCTCGGAACCTCGCTCAGCGGCGTTGAAATTCAGGAGCCCCGAGTGCGAGGCCAACGATCTGCGCAAATCCCGTGAGCGGCGGCAACGAGCCGATCGACTGTGTGAGTGTGCCGCCGCGTGCTGGTCGCACCGCTTCGCGACCAGCCGCCTGCTGCTGCTGTGCCACGGGCGCCCGTGCTGCTCGGCGTTCGCTGGCCGCCTGCCTGCGCGCGTTTGCCGTCTTCTCGTCACTGGCCATGCCACCCATCATTCCCGCATCGTCGTCGGCCACCACTAGCGAATCGTTGGCGCCGCCATGCTGCTGCAGGAACGGATTGGTGCCGGTCAGCAGCACCTGCCGCGTGTCGGAACTCGCCGCGCCGCCGAACAACCCCTTGATCACGCCGTCCACTTGGGCGTCGCGCGACGCGTTCGCCAGCTCCGCCGTCAGTGGCCACGCCGCCAGCGTGATACCCGGCACGCGACCGGACGCGGCCGCCAGTCCGAAGTTGATGCGATTGAGAATCGCGCCGGTGTTCATCCACGCGTCGCCCGTTTCAGGATAACCGTTGGGCGCTTGGTGGCCGAAAATCGGCTGGCCAAGTCGGCTCACCAACTGCGACGTGCGCGGTGTGGCATCGGGCTGCGCGTTCATTGCCCGCATCGTGCTGGCGACCAGCTCGAAGGGCGACTTCACTTTGGCGCGGTAGCTCGCCGACGCGAAGAACTCCGGGCTCGTCACGATCGTGCGCACGACGGCGCGAAGGTCGCCATTGGTGCGACGGAAGGTGGCGGTCGCGCGCTCCACCAATGCCGCCGGCGGCGTA
This sequence comes from Gemmatimonas sp., assembly GCF_031426495.1. Taxonomy (NCBI): domain Bacteria; kingdom Pseudomonadati; phylum Gemmatimonadota; class Gemmatimonadia; order Gemmatimonadales; family Gemmatimonadaceae; genus Gemmatimonas; species Gemmatimonas sp. The sequence goes on from NZ_JANPLK010000003.1 coordinate 19,288, forward strand.
TCGCTCACGAACCGACGCGCCAGTTTCGTGGCGATGAACTTCGCGGTGCTCGGATGCGACGCCAGCAAGTCGAGCACGGCCTCACCCTCTTCCACGCCTTTGTTGGCGGCGAACGACTGGCCGAGGATCGTCTTCGCGCTCGCGTCGTGCACCTCCCCGCGAAATGCGAAGCCGCCACCCTGCGCGCCGCGGGCAATCGTCCAGCCCGTGAGCGCGCGCGCCACTTCGATCACGTCCTGCTGTGTGTAGCCGCCGTCCACGCCGAGCGTGTGCAGCTCCATCAATTCACGCGCGTAGTTCTCGTTCAGGCCGCGCCGACGTTGCACCACCTGTTGCAGCTGCGGGTTCTGCGCGATGCGCTGCTGCACCGCCGCCGCGCGACGGGCGGCCTGCCGCGCGTTCAACGAGCGCTGCGCGGGGCGCAACGTGGGGCGGCCGCTGTCGGCCACGCTCTGCCAGTTGTCGAGGTAATAGAGCATGGCGGGGCTCTTCGCCACCGCGCCCAACAGGTCGCGGAACGTGCCGAGTGCGTGGGGGCGAATCGTCTTGGCGTCGTACTCCGGGAGGAAATAGCGCGTGCGATCCTTCCCGGCGAACACGTTGAAGTGATTCTCCCAGAAATCGACCATCACTTCGTTGAGCTGACGCTCGCTGATCACCGCCCGTGCCACCCGGCTCGAGGCGAGCTCGCCCAGGAAGGCGTACGACTGGCGGCCCTGTTCACGCAGCGTGGCGGAATCGGCGGCGGTCATGGTGCCGCCGCGACGCTGCAGTTGGGCCAGGGCGGCGGCAGGTGGCGGCGCGTCCGCCAGCAACTGCTCCCCCGTCTTACCCAAGGTCGTGAAGCGCGCCACGAATTGCTCGGTGGCGGCGTCCGGAATGCGCTCGGGATACAGCTGTCGGTCGATCCAGGCGTCCACGCCCATGGCGCGGACCGTCTCCACGTCGCCCGGTCGGGCGCCAAAGGCAAGGCGGTTGAGCAGATGGTGCACCTGCTGATCGGCCGTTTGCTCGCGTGACGCACTTGGCGCGGCGCTGACAAGCGCGCCGGAGCCCGACGCGGCGGAGCCAGCGGCGGGCTGTGGCGCCGCGGTGGCGCAGCCTAGCGTGACCAGACACACGGCCAACACAGAGGGGAAAGACGAGCGGGAAGTCGACAAACGTGAACCCTCGACTGAAGTCCTCCGTTATGACGGCAGGATCGCGGCATCGTTAACCGCGCCGCCCTTTATCTTTCTTCGAATATGGCTCACGGCAACGCGCACGGCCGCTTCTCGCAACTCATCGACGCCGCGTTCGCCGCCGGCACGCTCACCGCAATCGCCACCGGCGGCGCTCTGCTCGGCCTCGGCTGGCGCGAGGGCGAAGCCGGGCGGGTCTTCCGGCTTGCCGGTCGCGGGCTACTCGAGCGCTTCGGTGTGGCGTCGTCGGCCGCGCCGCTGACCTCGGTCGCCCTCGGATATCTGCATCACCTGATCATCGCGACGGGCTGGGGCGTGCTCCTTGCATTGCTGGTGCTTCCGTTACGCGGCGTTACACGCATAACAGCCGCTTTTCTCGCCGCCGCGGGGTATGCTGCGCTGGCCCTCTGGGTGCTGCCGTCCACGTTACGAATCGGTTACGCGGTGACGGGAACGCCGGCGGGCGTGGTTGCCATTGGAGGTGCAGTTGCGGTTGCGCTGCTTGGCGCCGTCTGGGTGGCCAACGGCGAAGGATACGAGTAGCGCAGGATGAAGGTGGTGTTGCTCATCACAGGGTGGCCAGTCATTCCCGTGGACGGCGCACGTGCTCGACGAGTTGCCTTGTCAGGTCTACCCTTTGCACACAGGAGGCAGAATATGGACGTCCTCGTACGACTCGAGGCGCGTCCGACCGATTCGCCGGTAGTTGCGCACGTGAATTCGATTCCCGTGCTTCCCTTCGGCACTCGCTCGCGGCGCGAAGTAGTCACGCTGTACGGCGTCGCCGACGCGCAATCTCTGGCGCTGGCCCTCGCGGCCACCGTGGAGAGTGAACGATTGGAAGCACACACCGGAGTCGTGCGCCATCTAGGCGTATGGCCGGACCGCGGTGCGGTCGGTGATTCGGCGTGGCGGGATGGAACGACGGGTCGGTTGGTCACGCAGGATCTGGATATACCGTTGGTGACACTCGAGGCCCGTGCCTCCGAGCTGCTTGGCGCGTGTGGGTCGACGCTGCGTCGCGTCGCGGCTGGACTGGCCATGCCGGACTGGCCCGAAGGCACCGAGCGGGCCCTGAGCTTTTCGTTCGCGTCCACGAATACGGTCGCGTCCGGCGGAGCCGGGCAGTCGCTGGAAGATGATGCTGGCGTCGAAAGCTGGCTGGACTCCATCCGGCAAGCTGACGCCTTCACTTTCGAAGTCGAGGGAGACTGAGTTCACACTTACTTCGTCTGCGCACGACGACGGGCCGCGAACACCTCAGGTGATCGCGGCCCGTCTGTATTTCCGAGAAACGGGTTCAAGGGGCGTTCAAGGGGCGTTCAAGGGGTCAGCGCCGTTGAACGCCCCTTTCAACGACTCTGACCCCTTGAACCCGCTGACCCCCTGAAGGCTGACCCCTTGAACGCAGTCTCCTGCTGTTGCGTGCGCTCGCAGGCATGAGGCAGGGCTTTCCCTGACCTGGCCGTCCGGTTGAGCTCTCTTGCCACCCTCCCGCCCGCGACGCACGCTTGGTTTGGCGACCGACCAATCGTCGTGCCGCCCAAAGACCCTCGATTCGCGAGGGCCGCAGGATGTCCGGATTCGAGCAGGAGGGGACAATGCGGGAGTATGACAGCGCCGGCATCAGGAACATCGCCGTGGTGGGGCACGGCGGCAGTGGGAAAACCAGCCTCGTGGACGCCCTCTGCTTTGCCGCGGGATCGGGCAAGCGCCACGGCACCGTGCGTGACGGCACCGCACTCACCGACCATCTCCCTGAGGAAATCGAACGGGGGTATTCCATCGCTCTCGGTTGCGCCTACGCCGAATGGATGGACAGCAAGATCAACTTCATCGATACCCCGGGCTCCCTCGATTTTCAGGGGGACGCCCTCGCCGGCATCGCCGCAGCCGACGGCGCCCTGTGTGTCATCGGTGGCGCGAGTGGTGTGGAAGTCGGCACCGAGCGCGTCTTCCGCGCCGCCGTGGCAAGGCAGGATCCGGTGTTGTTCGTCGTGTCCATGATGGACAAGGAGCACGCCGACTTCGATCGGGTCTACACCCAGATCAAAGAGCGCCTCTCCTCGAAAGTCGTGCCGGTGGAAATCCCGATCGGTGCCGGCGCCAATTTTCGCGGCGTGATCAATCTGTTCACGCAGCGCGCGTACATGTACACCAGCGGCACCAAGGGCGAATTCGTGGAAGCCGATGTGCCGGCGGAATGCGCCGATCGCTTCGCACGTTATCGCCAGGAACTCATTGAGGCCATCAGCGCCACCGACGACGCGTTGCTCGAACGCTATCTCGATGGTGCGGAGATCGATCGCGACACCGCGTTGCACGGCATGAAGGACGCCATGGCGCGCCTCGACCTGTTCCCCCTCTTCTGCGCGTCGGCGGACAGCATGATCGGTGTCCGGGCGTTGCTCACGGAACTCGTGCAGCTCATGCCAAATGCGTACGAGATGGAGGAGATCCACGCGCTCACCGGCGCCGAGGGGCATCAGACCATCCGTCTCCATGCGAAGGACGACGGCCCGTTCGCCGCGCTGGTGTTCAAGACGCTGGCCGAGCCACACGTTGGCGATGTGAGCTACTTCCGGGTGCTCTCAGGTCGCGTGGCGAGCGGCCAAGAGGTCTACAACGCCACCCGCGATGTGGGCGAGAAGCTGGGACACCTCTCGATTCCCTGCGGACGTGAGCGCGTCGAAGTCGGCATGCTGCACGCTGGTGACATCGGCTGCGTGACCAAGCTGCGCAACACGCACACCAACGACACGCTCTCCACCCGCGAACATCCGATCCGGCTGGCCACGATCGAGTTCCCCGAGCCGGTGGTCCAGTTCGCGGCGCGCGCCGCCGTGCGCGGCGACGAGGAGAAGCTACAGCTTGGCCTGCACCGCCTGCACGACGAGGATCCGACGTTCAGTGTGCATTACAATCCCGAGACGCACGAAACGATCGTCGGCGGCATGGGCGAGCGGCATCTCGATGTGTCGATGGCCGTGCTGCGACGCAAATTCGGCGTGCAGGCCGACCTGTCGAAGCCGCGCATCGCGTTTCGCGAAACGCTCTCCGCGAAGGCTGAAGGCCAAGGGCGACACAAGAAGCAAACAGGTGGCCGCGGACAGTTCGGCGATTGCTGGGTGCGACTGAGTCCGATGCCGCGTGGCGAAGGCTATCTCTTCGACGATGCCATCGTGGGCGGCGTGATTCCGTCCAAGTACATCCCGGCGGTCGACCGCGGTGTGCAGGAGGCCGCCGCGCGAGGCGTGCTGGGTGGCTTCCCGCTCGTGGACTTCCGCGCCGAGCTGTACGACGGCTCCACCCACTCGGTGGATTCGAACGAAATGGCGTTCAAAATGGCGGGGATTCTCGCCTTCAAGTCGGTCGCGCCGAAGTGTCGACCGGTGCTGCTCGAGCCGCTCGATCTCCTCGAGATCACGGTACCCGACCGCTTCCTCGGCGATGTGCTCGGCGATCTCTCCGGCCGCCGTGGCCACATTCTCGGCACCGACTCCACCGGCGACCGCCGTGTCGTGCGCGCGGTCGTGCCGCAATCGGAGCTGCATCTCTACGCCACGCAACTGTTCTCACTCACGCACGGCCACGGACAGTTCGTGCGGCGCTTCAATGGCTACGAGCAGGTGCCGAATGAGGCGACGCAGAAGATTGTCGCGGAGTATGCGAAGGAGCGCGAAGCGATCGAGGCCTGAAATTGGTAGTGGTGGTGTGTAGGGGCACTGGGCGATGAAGTCGTCACCCAGTGCCCACTGCGGCATCACACCTTGTGGTACGAAATCCGCGCCGCTTCCCGTCGATCCGCGCCCTCGTAAATCTCGAAATCGCTGAAGAACGCCGGCGCTTCCTGCGTGAGCACGCGGAGCGCCATCACCGCCAACCGGCGGATCTCGAGCTCGGCGCCTTCGCTCGAACGCAGCTCCAGCATCGTGCGCCAGGCACGCGCGTTGGCGGTGACCACGATCTTCGTTTCCGTGCTGTTCGGCAGCACGCCGCGCGCCGCTTCACGCGCCATTTTGCGGCGGTGCACCTTGTCGTCCACCCAGGCGTACCGCGTCATCAGCGACTCGACCAGTGAGATGTAGCTCTCCACGGCGCTCGTGACCTGCGCACGCCACGCCTGCTCGAGTGGTTCGTCGCCGATCATCGCCGGCGGCATCACGAACTGCGCGTCGCTTTCATCGACGTAGCGCTGCGACAGCTGTGAATAGGCGAAGCCAGCACGGTGGCGCACCAACTCGTGCGTGAGCGACCGGCTCACGCCCTCAAAGAGGATCGAGTAGCTCGCATGTTCGAGCACGCTGCCGTGCCCCTGCTTCTTGATGTTCTCGAGGTAATCCCGCGTGGTCCGGCCGGCCGGATTCCGCTGGCTCATGTAGCAGAGGCGGCCGGCGAACTCGGCGAGCCGCTCGCCATCGGTGGATTCACCGATCCACTGCACGGGCAGATGGCTGGCCTCGACGAACTGGGGACGAGCGAGCACGGTGATCGTGGGCTCGCGGAGAATCGCGGCGTCAGAGAGCGGCATAACGGAGAAATCGGGTGAATGAGGCGCTGGCGGCAGAGCGGTAATGTCGTAATATCGCCAATATCGTCAGCGGCGATACGCCGCCCCGCACGATCCTCCAAGCCGTCCCTTATGCCCGAACGCACGTCTGGCCGCACGCTGCAGGAAGAGATTCAGCAATCTCGACCCTTCCGCTCCCGGTCGCAGGAGGCGACGATCGCCCTCATGCGGACCGCGTCGGTCGTCAGCCGACGGTTTGCGCGGGTGGTCGAGCCGCATGGCCTCAGCCTCGCCCAGTACAATGTGCTCCGCATCCTGCGCGGTGCCGGCGATGCAGGGCTCCCCACGTTGGCGATTCGGGACCGCATGATCGACGAAGGGTCGACCGTGACCCGCCTGCTCGACAAGCTGGAGAAGGCGTCGCTCGTCACGAGGGATCGCTCCCGTCCTGACCGCCGTCAGGTGCTCTGCACGATCACGGAGCAGGGCGAGGCGCTGCTGGCCTTGCTCGATCCCCAAATCGACGCCGCTGATCTCACCGCGATGGCCATGCTGACGCCGGAACAACTCGACGCCCTGCTGTCAATTCTCGCTACAATTCGCGCGGAAATGCCCGAGTAGAGTCTACACCATAACGCCATCATGGCGCGACTTACGCGCCATCTGTACGTTCGATCAGAAGAACTGCACCCACGAACGATGCTTCGACCGAGAGGGAACGGCCTGCGAGCTCAAGGCCTTCTCGATCGCGCACGCGGAGTATCTCAGCCCCGCGTTGCCGCGAAGGCGGGTGCCGGCGCCATTCACATTCCGGGACATGACGGCGCCGTAGAGATCCATGTTCCCCTCGCCCCAGAATTCGTCGCGGACAAGAATAAGTCCGACGAACGTGAAGTTGCCGCGAATGTTCAGGCGACCGTCCACGATCAGAAGACCCTGACCCCGGCCGCTCGTCAAATCGAGATTGCCGGCCGAGTAGATAATGGGGAAGTAGTTCTGGCATCCGACCACGGCACCGCCCGCACGGCTGGGCTCTCCCCAATTGCCCATGCCGTAGGTGCACGTCGAAAAACTGCCGACCGGCGACGGATTCACGTTGCCGGATATCCGGATATTGGCCCGCGCGACCATCGAGGCCCAGCTCTCTGTGCCAAAGAGGGTCAGGGCGTTGGCGTCGCTCAAGCCGACATCGACGTTCGTGCCGCCTACCGCCTGCGTTGACGGCTTCTGAATCGCGAGCAAAGTGCCAGGCTTGTAGCTGATCGCAAACGTATCGCTGGCGCTCGCGCAGCCGGACCATCCGGGCGGCGTCGTGTTGCGACCCGTGACATTGGGAGAGCCTTGCACATCCACGTTCCCGAGCGCGGTCAACACGCTCCCCGGCCTCAGCGATGGGCTCGCCATGCGCACCAACATCGACACCTGACGCTGCGATTCGAGTTGTCCGTTGCCGACGCTCGAGCGCCCAAGTGAACTGATGACGAACGTCGCCGCGTTGAGTCGCATCACCGCGACCTTCGCCGTGTCACCAATGGTGACGACGACGTTGCTCGAGTCGATGCCGCCGACGGGGAGCGCATTCCGCGCGGCCGTCCAGTTGGCCAGCTGGCCATTCAAGCCGTACTCGGCGATCGTCAGCGCCCGCTGCTGCGAGAGCATGTTCCGCCCCGCCTTGAACTCATGCATCGTCCCCATGACCGCGCTGAGTGACAGCACCGCGAGCAGCACCATGGCGATGATCACGAACATGAGGGCACTGCCGCGGCGCGCGCGAACGACACGCCGTGGAGGATACGAAACAGTCATCGTCGTCATCGGCGGTTCCGGAGGGCGATGCTTACAAGGAGTGAATCGGAAACAGCAGTGGAGCTCGTTCCGACAACGCCCGAACTGCGTTCACCGGAGGCGCGCGCCACGACATCGATACGGGCAATGCGGTGACTCGACGCGATCGCCGTCACGGCAACGCCGACGCTGTCATACATCGCGAGACCAAGACCGCCGGTGCCCGCCGCACTCGCCGCCTGAAACGGTCCGGCAACCGGAACCACCGCCGTCCATGCGCCTCCGGCGTACTCCGAGCGGCCCAGATACCACGCCCCCGATGTCTGTGTGGCCAGTGCGTATCGCGTGGTGCGCAACAGCCGCAGCGGCGCTCCCGCCACGACAGAGTCGGGCAGGTTCGGCGTTACGCCAAGCCGTAGGCGCGACTTCCCGGCATCGAGCGCGGCATCCACGTACGGAGAGGGGGCGCAGGTCGTCGTGCTACTCGACACGCTGGTGATCCGGTGCGCCGACCAGTATTCACCGGCGACCCCGGATGAATCGTTGCGCAACACCACCACCGTATCACCAATCGACGGATCGCTCGCGAAGTTGGACAGCTGCATCCGTGTGGTCGTCGTCGGCACGAGATCCAGCTGGGTGCGCGACGGCGTCGCGCAGACCACCGACGCGCCAAGCACGGCACGGAACGTGATCGACATGCGATCGAAGGCGATGATGTCGCTGGCCGCTGACGACACGCCGCGCAGTTCGGTGGACATCATGTTCACCGCCGTCCGCAGTTCGCGACGCACGTCCATTTGCTGCGTCGTGCGCTGGAAGAAGCGCTGTTGGCCCACCATCACGGCCGTCACCATGGTGCCGAGCAGCCCCAGGATCGTCATCGTGATCAGTAGTTCGATGAGCGTGAATCCGCGTCGGCGCGGGCGAGTTGGATGCATCATCGGCAGGGCACGATCGTCGTATAGGTCAAGGGCTTCGTCTGTCGCGGAATCGTCACCGTGACCACCACCACCGCCGTGTTCACGCCTTGCGTGACGACCCACGACTCCTGAATGCCGCGTGTGGTGCGGCTGGCTGACGCCACGCCCGGCTGCGACAGATTGGTGCATGACAGGCTGGCGAGCGAATCCAGACGCGACTGCGCCACGGCCGCCGCGATCGACTGACGACGGCCGCCGCCCATCTGCTTCGCCACGGCGTTCGACGTCGACAGTAGCCCGCCGATCGCCACCATGAGCAGCACGAACGCGATGAGCACCTCGATGATCGACGAGCCGCGCCGCTTACGCGAGATGCGCTTACGCGAGATGCGCTTACGCGAGACGTGCTTCCTCACAGTCGGCACCCGCGTCGCAATACCACGCCGGCGCCACTCACGCAGACGGTGTCGGCATAGGAGCCGAGCGTGATCCTATACTTCGCAATCGTCGCGCTCACCGGGGTCACCAGACCGCGCGCATCAAAGGCAATCGAGGTCGGCGCCGCGCCAATCGCGGTGATGGTCGTGCCGAAGGTCGAACTGAAGAGGAGCGGTCGGATCACCTGAGTCACCGTATTCGTCAAACCGCTCAACACGGTCACGCCAACGGTGTTACCGCTCAGTGTGAGTGTGGAACGCTTGCCTTTCTGCATGGCGACGGCGCGCGCGGTGGCAAACGTCGACTCCAGCGTCTCGTGGCTCGCGCGTAGCGCCGTCCGGGCCTTCAGCTCGGTGATCTTCGGCACGGTGATCACGAACAAGGTCCCCATGATCGCGACGACCATGAGGACTTCGGCGAGCGTGAACCCGCGATGATGAGCAGACGATGATGTATGAAGCACAGGTAAAGACAAGTGTCGGCAGGAGACGACCAGAACCGTACTCTCGTTTCGTCCCAATGTTTGCCGTTTTACCAGGGGCCTTTGGCCGACTTCCGCCCTCATTGCCCGTAACGAGTCGTACTATCACAATCCGGGTGCTGGAAAGGAGATCCATCCCGCATTCCGTCTCAATGCTGGCCGGGACTAGCCTTCCAATCCGTCCAATCGGAAGCGATTCCAGCTTCGGGTCCGCTCGATGTCGTCGAGCGCCGCACGCGCGACGGCGGGAAGAGGCGGCGCCTCCGGATCGTGCCGTAACACGGTGATCGCCTGGTCGCCCTCGCGCGCGATCTTGCATCCCGGGTTCAGTACACCGGACGGATCCGCCGCGTCCTTCACGTGCGCGAACGCCGCCCGCGCCTCGAGCCCCCAGACGCGGTCCATCAGCGGCGCCCGCAAGCGACCGTCGCCGTGCTCGCCAGACAGGGTGCCACCGAGCACCGCCGTGAGTTCGCAGACGCGATCGAGAATGCCGTGCACGCGATCCCGCCATCCGCTGCGCGTCACGTCCACTAGCGGATTCACATGGGCGTGGGCATCACCGGCGTGACCGAAGATCACGCCAGGCATCTCGAAATGATCGAGCGCCCGGCGCACGCCGCGCACATAGTCGGGGAACCGATCGAGCGGCACGCAGCCGTCTTCGATGAACTGCATCGATCGCAGTCGCGGCGCGAGCCGTGAGAGAATCGGACTCGCCGCGTGACGCAGCGCCCACAACCGATGCTCATTGGCGGCATCGACCGCCGTATGCACCTCACTCGCACCATGTCGTGTGGCGCGCGCGCCCAGATGCGTCATCGCCTGCAACGCCTCCCCCGCCGACTCCCCTTCAACTTCCATGAGCAGCACGGCCTCGGCGTGCGACGGAATCCCCGTCGGGCCATCAGAAGCGGCCACGTCGAGAAAGGTGCGATCGAGGAGCTCGCAGGCGGTCGCACCATCACTGCGGGCCTCGACGGCGCAGGCGGTGGCCGCCTCCAACGAGTCGAAGATCGCCAGAATCGTCGCCGTTGCCCCCGCCACCGGAATGAGCGAGAGCTCCACTTCGGTGAAGAGCGCGAGCGTGCCCTCGCTGCCGACCAGCAGATCCACCAGATGCCCATCGGCGCGCAACGTATCGGCGATGGCGTACCCCGACGACTCCTTACGAACGCCGACGTGCGTCAGTGCATACGCCGGGATCTCGCTGCCGAGTTGCGCGCTGATCTGCGACAACGCATCGGAGATGCGCCGCACGGCGGGTACGCCGATCGGCCACGGCGCACCGCGTCGCACCCACACATCGGTGCCGTCATCGAACACGCATCGCACGCCATGCACCCACGGCCGGGTGGCGCCGAACTTGAGCGTGCGCGCTCCCGCCGCGTTGGCGCCCACCATACCGCCGATCGTGCAGAACGCCCCGCTCGACGGATCCACCGGAAAGCGCAGCCCTTCGCGGCGCGCCGCATCATCGATCTCGCCCCGCGTCGCTCCGGCGCCCACACGGATCAGGCGACCGTCCACGTCGACCGGGCCTACCTGCCGCAGGCGGCTCAGGTCGACGATCACGCCAGGACCCACCGCGCCGGCGGCCATACCGCTCCCCGAACCGCGCGGCATCAGCGCGATGCCCTCACGTTTGCTCCAGCGCACCAGCGCAGGCACGTCGTCGGCGTCGGCAGGAACGGCCACACCCGCCGGTATGCACCGCGCGATTCCGGCACCCTCGGCGTACATGGCCCGGGCGAGCAGGTCGGTGCGGAATACACCACGGAAGTCGGGAGGAGACTCGATCACCCTTGGAACCTCGTGTCCCCACGACCGCCGCGGCAAGGCCCTTTCGGGCCCGGACTGTTCATTCTATTACCCCTCCGTCCAGACTTGGTGACGCACGGCTGTGCCGCGCATCGTATCTTGCACGACATGACCCTGCCGATCGCTGTCTCTGCCGCCCTGTCCCAGCGCGATGCCGCCCGCTTCTGCGAGGCCATCCTGCCGGCAGTGTCGCGCACGTTTGCGCTCGGCATCAAAGTCCTGCCGGGTGCGCTCGGTCAGGCGGTGCTCGATGCGTATCTGTTGTGCCGCATTGCCGATACCGTCGAAGACGCGCCGGCGGTCGATCCGCAGGTGAAGGCGGCGCTATTCGACGACTTCCTCGCGGCGTTCAACGATGCCGCGGCGCTCGAGCGGTTTCTGCAGGGTGTAAAGCCGCTCGTGGGCGACGAAGCGCATCTGTCGCTTACGCTCAACGCCGACCTCGTGTTTGCGCACTTCTCGGGGCTGCCGCCAAAAACGCGCGGCGTGGTGCAGAAGTGGGTCGGCGAGATGACGATCGGCATGCGCAAGTTCGTGCTGCTCTATCCCGACGGCATCCGCATTCAGACCGTCGAGGAGTACAAGGAGTACTGCTACTACGTGGCGGGCACGGTAGGCTACATGCTCACCGACCTGTGGCACGAACACTCGTCGAGCATCGGCACCAAACGCTACGCCATTCTGCGCGAGCGCTGCCGCGCCTTCGCCGAGGCGCTGCAAACCGTGAATATCCTGAAGGACGTTGCGGTCGATGCCGAGAAGGAGAATTCCGTGTACGTGCCCGAGGAGCTGCTGCGTGCGCACGGCAGCTCGCAGAGCAGTATTCTGGCGCCCGAACTCCTCGCGAAGAACCGGGAAGCGCTGACCCAGCTGATTCAGTTGGCCTGGCACGACCTCGAAGAAGCGCGCATGTACCTCCTGCTCATCCCGCGCCGCGCCATTTCGATTCGCCTGTTCTGCATTCTGCCGCTGCTGCTGGCCTACGCCACGTTGCGTGATCTCGTGCAGAGTACGGCCATGCTCAAGCCGGGTGGGTCGGTCAAGATCTCGCGTCGCGAAGTGAAGTCGTTGCTGATGACCGGCTCGATGCTCGTCATGAGCAACATGGGCGTGCGCTGGCTGGTCGAGCGGGTGCGCCGACGCGCGTTCGTGCTGGAGCTGGTTACCGCGCCGTAATCTGCGTCACGACCTTCTGTAGCAGGTTCGGCGGCTCCTTCATGCGATCCTGCTCCAACTCGTCGAGGAGCTGTTCGATGCGCAAATGCATGCGGTCGACGGCATTGCGGTAGGCGCGACGCAGCGCGCGCCAGCCCAGGAATCCGCCGCCCCCTACGAAGGCGGTAAGCCCGGCGAGAATCCCGGTGCCGGCGCCGGTGCTGACCAGAAAGAGCACCGGTACCGCGATGATGGCGTACAGCATGCCGAGGGCGATGACCAGCGCCACGGCCTGATTGCGCTGCATGCGGCGCATGCCGGCGATATCGGCATCGAGGCGGACCACGCTTCGCACGCCGTCGATCGCCGTGACACTGGCCGTCACTTGATCCACCCGAACGAGATCGAAGCGTCGACCGCCCACGCCGAATGAGCGGAGAAAGTTACCGAACGGATCACGACGCGGCTCCCAGCTCTGCCGGTCACCGATGCGACGACGCGTAGAGAGCGACTCCATGCGCGGCATCCACGAATCGAGACGGCGCAAGATGTCGTCGGGCGTGCCGGGCACCGTACGCTGTGCGCCCAGCGACGCCGGTCCAAGACTATCGAGCAATGGTCCCGACTCGGTTTCCGACATGGGCAAGCGCGCCCGTTCCTCGGCGATCGCCTGACGCACGTGCGCCAGATCGAGCCCGACCTCCTTGGCGATGTCGAGCAGGCGCTCCTCCGACACACTTTCCACGCCCTCGGAAGTGGTCGTCTGCAGTTCGCTGGCGCGGGCCAGCACGCGCTCGAGCGCGGTGCGCGGGATATCAGCCATGGATTGGTGACGGGTGAAGCGCGGTCGTCGGCACTAGATGCCGCTCAAGATGATGTCGATCTGCCGCTGAAGTGCCTCGCGAATAGCCGGCGGCAGGGCGAAGCCGTAGTCGAAGAGTGCGTTGTACGCCGTCATACCTGAACTACGAATATTGGCCTGTTCCACGTAATAGCGCACATAGCCGTCGCGCAGCTCCGGCGCGATAGCGGCCAGCAGCATCGCGCCGGCCTGTACCTGTCCCATCGACACATAGCGGTCGGCCGTGCCGGCGCGTTGTTCCGCCGGTGTCGTGTTGTCGGTGACCACCGTGCCCACCAGTGAGCCGGTGATCTCGTGCGCGAGCACGTACAACACTTGCACCGCATCGTCACTGCGCGCGGGGAAGGGGACGGCCACCATCGTCTGCCGGTTCGGGCCGCTGGCGGTGCGCCCTTCGCCGCCGATCGGCAGTGACAACAGCAAATCCCCCTGCCGTTGCGACGTGTTGTTCAGAAAGCGCTCGAACTTCGTGCGATAGACCTGCTGCCACAAACTGTCCACCGACGTGATCACCGCCGCCCGCGTCCGGATCACGCGCGAGTGTTCGGCGTTGAAGAATCGGTCCTGTTCATCGAGCACACCGGCCAGGAACAGCCGGAGCCACTCGCGATCGGCCGCGGTCGGAAACATCGACGCGATGAGCGCCACACGCGCCTGCGTTTCTCGATCGGGAGCACGACGCGGATCGCCCTCGAACTGCAGGAACCGTTCGATCGCATACTTCATGGCGTCCCAGTTCGAGAACTCGAACGGGAGAAATTGCGCCTGCAGATACCCGCCGGTCAGTGGCAATCGTTTCGCGAGTGTCGCGCGATTGGCGTCGAGGCTCGTGAGCACATTGCGCTGGTTCTTCACCACGACCAGTGAATCGCGGTACCCGTTGCGATACAGCCGTACGCGCGACGTGTCTTCACTGATCAACGCGAACGCATGCAGCCACAGGTCGATGTGTTCGGCCGTGCGCACGGGCCAGCGCAGCGCTGGCTGCGACGACGGCTGCACCGACGGCGATGCACTGGACGGGGGCGTGCCGATCGGACGGGCCGGTGTTCCCACCGGTATCGCCGACGCGCACGAGGCGCACAGGCCAACCGTCGATGCGGCGAACAGCGTGTGGCGAACGAACGACCGGACAGACAAAACGTGAGGCATACACGAGTATACACCTCACGTCATCGACAGGATTCAGCGGGTCACGCGGAACTAGCTGGCTTTACGGATTGGGAGCACGATATCCGGCAGATCGGCGCTGCGACCGCATGTCACGCAGAAGCGCCAGTTGACGTCGAGCTCGGTGCTGCACGCAGGACACTGCCGCTTGGTCAGGTCCATGCCGCAATGCGGGCAGAACGTCAGGCGCCGGTTCTCCGGCAGACGGTTTCCACAGAAGCGACAGCCGCAGGGTTTTGTCTCCGGCTTGGTCTCACCCGACCGGTCGCTGATATCGGTCGCGGGCGGGGTTGCCATCCGCTCCGTACCGACCGAAGCGGCCTGCTGGGCCAAGGTGAGGGAGGTCGTCGCCCACGCGCGCACCAACGACATCGACGGAGACGGTGAAGCGAGCGCCTGCGTACACGCCGCCTGCAGTCCCGACTCGGTCTGGAGATAGCCGCGCTCGCCGGCGATGAGGCGGAGTACCGTTCGCTCAAAAGCGTCGGCGCCACCGTCAGCCATTTCACGGCGCGCCTCCCGGAAGGGCAGGAGCCGTTCCTCGAGATCAGTCAGCGTGAAGCCCTGCGTCAGGAGATGCGGGTACTGCGTTCGGACCGTGCGCGAGAGACGGAAGGCGAGGCGATCGAGATCGTCCAGCGAACGCGACACGACGCTCACTTCCCTTCGGTTGCCATACGCTTATCCACGTCGTTTCCCATCCGCTCACGCGTCTCGCCACCGATGCGATCTACGACTCGCTCGGCGACGTTCTTTTCGTTCTCTTGCGCGTCCTTCCAGCCGTAGCCGTAGCCGATGGCGACGCCGATCGCGAGGATGAATAGATACTTGAACATGAGCATCCGGAGTTGGACCGGCACTCGTGCGCCGGAGTCCTTACGTCATCCGACGCGCAGTCTTGGCCCCGGGTAACGCGGGGGCGGCCGCAAAGGCGTCCGGCTCCGGAAAAGGTGACAGCGGGGCCCGCTTGGTGTTAGCCCGGACCGGCTGCGCGGCCCACCACTCCTCGAACGACGAGACCACCAGGCCATCCGAGCGATCCTGCACCGCCGCGGCCCGGGTCGCGAGGTGATTGGCATACTCATTCTGCGGGTGACCGGCATGCCCCTTCACCCAGGCCCACTGGGTCTCGTGCATGGCCACGGCTTCGACCGCCGCCTGCCACAGCTCCACGTTCTCCACGGGCCCCTGCGCCCGCTTCCAGCCCCGCGCCATCCAGCCCCGCACCCACGACGTCATCCCGTCCACGATGTAGCGGGAGTCGGTCGTGAACAGGACCGAGAGTGCGTTTCCCTTCCGCGACATCGCCTCATAGCTGTCGATCACCGAGCGCAAGGCCATCCGGTTGTTGGTCGTATCCGGCTCCGACGCCCACAGATCAAAGCGCTGAACGGTGCCGTCGGCTTTTCGGAATTCGATCAACGCGCCGAGTCCGCCGGGCGTGTCGCCACTCTTCCCGTTGCCGAGACACGACTCATCGGCAAAGACCGCGACCAACGGATACTTCGCGCTCACTTCACGATCTCCATGCCGTCCAGTTCATCGAGGAAGATCTCCAGCAGGCTACCCGTACTCGGATGACGAGCGACGATCAGCTCACGCCCGTTGTGCAGGCGGAGTCGCTCGGGGATCACGAGGAACTCGGTACCGCGGCGGTAGAGCTGCAGCCGCGTGCCATCGGTGATGGCGCGCTCGAGGCGGTCGTACTGGAGAACGGAGAGATGCATAGTTCGCTGCAAGGTAGCGAGAGGGGCTATGGGCTGTGGGCGATGCGCTATGGGCGAAAACGAGTCGTCAGCCCACAGTCCACAGCCCAAACCCCCTACCGACCCCACCCCGCGCAGACCGCTTCCAGTATGTCCGCAGCCCGCTCGAGGTCGGCAATCTCCACCCACTCGGTGGCCGAGTGCGCACGAGCGATGTCGCCGGGCCCGAAGCACAGCGCGGGGATCCCCGCCTCGGCGAACAAGGCGGCATCGGTCCAGCACGACAAACCGGCTATGGTCGGCTCGACTCCGCCCGCGATACACGCGGCGCGCATCGACGCGATCAACGGGGCATCGAGCGCGAGATCAAGCGGGGGCTGTGCACACACCAGTGACACATCGGCCTGAAAGCCCGGCCGCGAGGCCGCCAGTTCATCGCACCGAGCGCGAACATCGGCCAGCGCCTGCTCCGCGCTTTCACCGGGAAGCGTGCGGCGTTCGATGTGCAGCGTGCAGCGCTCGGCGTACGTCGACCACCCGGTGCCGCCCACGATCGACGAGGCGTGCAATGAGGCGCGGCCGAGCAGGGGATGCACGCGGGTGGTGAGCACGTCGTGTTCGTAGCGATCGAGCGCGGCCAGCAGCAGCCCGGCGTGACGGTTCGCATCGACGCCCACGTCATATCGACTACCGTGCGCCGCGTGCCCGTGCAGCACCACCTCGATCCACGCGAATCCCTTGTGTGCCGGCGCGATCGCCAGGCGCGTGGGCTCGGTGATGATCGCACCGGTAGCGCGAAGTCCCTGCGCCAACAGCGCGCGGGTGCCGATCGATTCGTACTCTTCGTCGCACACGGCCGTGATGACGATCTCGCTGGCCAGCGACCCTCGCGCCGCCGCGCGGGCGGCCGCCACGCACATCGCCGCGATACCACCTTTCATGTCGGTGGAGCCGCGCCCGAACATGTGGCCGTCCCGCACCTCGGGCGCGAAAGGCGCATGCGACATGCTGTCGACCCCGACGACGTCGAGATGGCCGTTCAACACGAGCGGTGTGCGTCCGGTGGGGCCGATGCGGGCGATCACGTTGGCGCGGCCGGGCGCAATCTCCTGCAGCGACACCGCGAAGCCCCACGCATTCAACACGGCCGCCAGATGCGTCGCGCACGCCAGCTCACCCGGCCCATCAGGCACGAGCGACGGATTGCGCGAATCGATCGCGACCAGCGATGCGGTCAGCGCGACGGGATCGAGCGGATATCGGTACGTCACGAGGTACAGTCTAGGCGTCGGGCGAGAGCCGCGACACCTCTACGCCAGTGGTGGCGATGCGCCACGGCAGGATCTCACCGAATGGCGAGACGGCCTCGACGACGCGGGCCGCGTCGGCCGCCGTACTGATGATCATGACGCATCCACCGCCGCTGGCCCCAAGCGCCTTGAGTCCCTGCGCTCCGGCCGCGCGGGCGGCGTGCTCGAGTGCGTCGATCCGTGCGGTGGTGATCCGCGGATGCAGCGCCCGCTGATGTACCCAGTGCTCGTCAACGAGCGCGCCGAGCGTGGTCACATCGGCGGCGTGCAGCGCACTGCGCATGCCGCGGGCCAGTACGGCCATGCGGTCGAGCGCCTCTACGACTCGCGGCGTGCGATCGCGGTACGCATCGAGCACGGCCGTGATCGTTTCGCCGGAGATGCGCGATTCACCGGTATACACGAGCGTGAGGCGCGCCTCGAGCGCGGCCCGACCGACCGCGGAGAGCGGAATCTGCTCCACCTCGACCGCGTCGCCGGCAGTGGCGGTGCCGAACGTCAGGCCCAGCGCGCCACCGAACGCCGCGGCGTAGTGATCCTGACGGCCGCCGGCGATGCCGAGCTCTTCAACCTCGAGCGCGCGACTCCACTCCGCGATGGTCGCCGGGGTGAACTCGCGGTCCTGCGCGGCCGCAAGGGCGGCGGCGAGGGCGACGCCGGCGGCGGACGATCCGCCAAGCCCTGCCCCGATGGGGAAGTCGCTCTGTATCGCGACGTGCCCCACATATCCGGCGCGCCGCGCCGCGGCCGCCACCAGCGGCACGCGATCCGGTTCGGCGACGCCCGGGCGCAGCGCGATCCGGACTCGGCGCTCGATGGCAAGGTTACAAACAAAGCCGCCTCGCTCTCCGGGATAGGGTGGGACATCTGTCCACCCTCCTCCGAAGTCGAGGCGACTCGGTGCCGACGCGACGAACACGTCGACCTACTTCTTCTTTGCTGGCGCCTTCTTGGCAGGAGCCTTGGCCGCTGGCTTGGCTGGAGCCTTGCCCGGAGCCTTGGCTGGGGCCTTCGCCGGAGCCGCTGCCTTGGCCGGTGCTTTCGCTGGGGCCTTGGCCGGTGATTTTGCCGGTGCCTTGGCGGGAGCCTTGGCCGGCGCGGCCACCTTGGCCGGCGCCTTGGCCGCCGGAGCGGCGGTCTTCGTGGCTACAGGAGCCTTGGCCGCCGGCGTGGGCTTCGCGGCCGGTGCCTTGGCGGCGGGCTTTGCCTCGACCTTGGGTTCCGCTTTCACTTCGACCGGGGCTTCGACCACTTCGACTTTCGGAGCGGGCGGCTTCGGTGCCGGCTTCGGGGGAAGCGGCGCGAAAGTGACCTTGTCGGACGGCTTCTGGGGCTCGATCCGCATCGCGGCTCGCGCCTCGAGGGCCGCTTCAGCCGCCGCGGCAGGCGCGGTGACGGCCTTCGGCAACTGCCCGAGCGGGACCGGCTTCGGCGGTGGAGCCTTTGGCCCCGGAATCGGCAGCGACCCGTGCTTGGCGATGTAGGCGGCTTCGGCCTGCTGAATCAACACCTCGGCCTCTTCCTGTCCCATCTGGCCGCGGCGGACCATGTAGTTGATCAGGTCACGCGCGCTCTCGATCGCGAAGGGGCTGAACCCAGCCGCCGCGCCGATCACCTCGCGCATGGCACCGGCCATCTTGCTGCCGGCCTCCAGGCTGATCTCGTGCGCCCGCTGCGCCATCTCGGCCGCAGTGTCGCGTGCGTCTGCAGCCCGATGCCCAGGGCCGCGGCGCGGAGCCGGACTGGCAGGAGGTGCGTCACCTTCGGTGATCGTGTCGTCGTCAGCCTGCGGCAAATCGGCCATGGGTCGAACGGACTCCTTCCGCCAGCAATGGAGGTAGAGGTGGTCGCCCGACTTTTCTACGGAGGAGGTGCTGCTCAGGCCTCAATAGTATGGTCCACGTCCACCAGAACTGGGGTAACTATATGATTTTCAGTCATCTATGCAAGGTATACGGACGTGATTCGCGAGGGGAACCGCATATTATACGGTGGTGGAGCCATCGCGGTCGACAGCTTCATTCGGTGTCCGCAGATCAAAAGCACGGTACGTCTCGCGCCTTCAATAGATCATCATAAAAACATCATGAAGACATTACCGCTTCAAGGGGTCAGAGTCGTTGATCTTTCGCGGGTGCTGGCCGGACCGCACTGCAGCATGGTATTGGGCGACCTCGGCGCTGATGTCATCAAGGTCGAGCGCCCTCGATCGGGCGATGACACCCGCGGTTGGGGGCCGCCGTTCGCTCCCGATGGCGAGTCGGCGTACTTCCTGAGCACCAATCGCAACAAACTGTCACTCGCCGCTGACTTCCGATCCCCCGCCGACGTGCAGTTGCTGCATACGCTCATTGCTGACGCCGATATCGTCATCGAAAACTTTCTTCCTGGCGTATTGGCTCGGTATGGGCTTGATGCTGATGGATTACTGGCGCGAAATTCGAAATTGCTGTGGTGCACCATTTCCGGCTTTGGGCCGGAGAGCGCGCGACCCGGCTACGATTTCGTCGTGCAGGCCGAAAGTGGCTGGATGGCCATTACCGGGGAGCCTGATGGTGCGCCGATGAAGACCGGCGTGGCGTTGGTCGATCTCGTCACGGGCAAAGACGCCGCGATCGCCGTGCTCGGCGCGTTCTCGGGTCGCGATCGCCTCGTCACCGCGGCGGATCGCCGGATCGATGTCACGCTGCAGGCGTCGGCCCTGGCGGCCCTGGCGAACGTCGCGCAGAACACGATCGTCTCCGGACGCGATGCCCGCCGCTGGGGCAACGCCCACGCCAATCTGGTGCCGTACCAACTGTTCGCCGCCGCCGACCGTCCGTTCGTGCTGGCCGTGGGGGCCGATCCGCAATGGCCACCCGCAGCCCGTGCGCTCGGGCTCGATGATTTGGCCAGTGACCCGGAGCTCGCCACGAACGCCGGTCGGGTGGCGCACCGCGACCGCGTCGTGGCGGCAATTGCCGCGCAGGCTGGGCAACGTCCGGCCGCTGAATGGATCGACGCCCTCGATTGGGTCGGCGTGCCCTGTGGCGTCGTTCGCGGCGTCCAGGATGCGCTGCAGCAGGCGGTGGAACGCGGCGACGCATCGCCGCGCACCGGTCTCGCACCGCAGGGGAATGGTCGCGTTCGCTACGAGCCGCCGCATCTCGATGCGCATGGCGCGCTGATCCGAAATCACCACTGGAGTGCATTCCATCACGTGCCGATACTCCCTGCACGGCCTGCGTGACCTCCTCCGCGGCGATTCGTCCTTCCAACGAGACGATCAGCGACGTTCTTCGCGCTTCGTTTGCTGGAAGGGGTGTCAATACCGTTCATACGGCGTTATCCTAGCGCCGTGACCATGACGGAAGAAGAACCCACTCCCGCAGACGTCGATTCGGACCAGGACGTCATCTCCCGCATTCTCGCGGGAGAACGCGATGCCTTCGCGATGCTGATCGGTCGATACAGCGATCCGCTGTATCGGCATGCTTTGGGTATGACGGGAAGTCCCGACGTAGCCGAAGACATTCTCCAGACATCCTTCATCAAGGCCTATCACCATCTCGGTGAAGTCCGTGGTCGATTCGATGCCTGGCTTTTTCGGATCGTTGCGAACGGGTGCAAGGATTGGCTGAAGAATATTCGGCGCACGCACCTGAGCTACGACGAAGACGACCAGCCCTCCACCTACGCGAGTCCCGATGAGGACCTCGACCGCACGGAACTGCGGCAGGACCTCGACTCAGCCCTCGCGCAGTTGGCCCCGTCTCTTCGGGAAGCCTTCATCATGAAGCATGTTGAAGGGCGCTCCTACGAAGAAATGGCGGATCTCTTGGGTACAACTGTTGGAGCACTGAAGATGCGCGTGCATCGGGCACGAGAAGCCCTTCAGACCTTGCTCGAGGAGAAATACGACTGATGCTCGACCGACATGAAGCGCACGACGACCAGAACCTCGGTCAGAATTTGCCGCAACGCGACGCCGCGCCGGTTGTTGATCGTCCCGTGGCAGATCGCGAAGTGCCGCTTCCCGGTATGGCAGCGGCCGAAGGACCAGCGCTGGTGATCCACCAGTGGCTCGACGGCGAGACCAGCGAAGCTGAGGCGCGTCGCGCCGATGCCAAGCAGGTGGACCTTTGGAAGATGATTTCGACGGAAACCGAACAGCGTCGTCGCATGACCACGCCGGCCTACATTGCCGCGAACATCATGGCCGCGATTCCCGAAGCACGCACCGAAACCAAACTGGCGACCGCTACAGCCGCGGCGACCGGTGCAATGGTCGAGCCCAAGTCATCCAACATGATGCTGATGGTCGTTGGCGTCGCCATGCTGGCACTGGGCGTGGTGATCGGTCAGTCGATCGGGAAGATGTTCTAAGCTCGGTGCGATGTTTCTAAACTGCTAACTCCCTAGTTAGCAGGATGGGGGACATCAGGGGGCAGGAAGCAGGCCGCTCGACGCGGTTCACTGCTTCCTGCCCCCGTTCCCCTCCTCCCTGCTTACTAGGGAGTTTGCTGCTGTTGTCCTACATGTGTATCGCGCGTCCCAACGCACTCAGTGCCGCTTCCTTCACCGTTTCACTGAGCGTCGGGTGCGAATGCACTGTGATGCCGATGTCTTCGGCGCTGCCGCGGTATTCCATGGCCAGCACCACTTCGCTGAGCAAATCAGCCACATTCGGCCCGATCATGTGGCAGCCCAGGATCTCGTCGGTGTCCTGGTCGACGACGAACTTCACAAAGCCCTGCGTCTCGCCCATCGTGCGCGCCTTGCCGTTCGCGCTGAAGGGAAACTTGCCCACGCGATAGGCGCGGCCGCTGGCCTTCACTTCCTGCTCCGTGAGTCCCACCGTGGCCAACTCAGGCCATGTGTAGACGATGCCCGGGATCGTGCGGTGGTGCATATGCACTGGCTTCCCCGCGATCACTTCGGCGGCGATCACGCCTTCTTCCTCCGCCTTGTGCGCGAGCAGCTTGCCGCCGCACACATCGCCGATCGCGTACACGCCGGGCAGATTCGTCTTCTGCTGATCGTCGACGAGAATTTCGCCGCGCGCGCCCATCGCGAGACCCAGCGCCGCCGGGTCGATGCCGCCGATCGCTGACTTCCGGCCCACCGACACGAGCACGTAATCGGCATCGAGGTGTGAGGCCACGCCGTCCCTCTCCACGTGGACGCGCACGCCGTCGTCATGGACGTCGGCGCCGGTCACCTTGGTGCCCGTGTGAATCTCGAGCCCCTGCTTGCGGAAGATCTTGTCCGCTTCCTTCACCAGATCGTCGTCGTTGCCGGTGAGGATCGTGGGCAGGAACTCCACCACCGAGACCTTGGCCCCGAGGCGTCGCCACACCGAGCCGAGTTCGAGGCCGATCACGCCGCCGCCCACGACCACCAGATGCTTTGGCACTTCCGGAATCGAGAGCGCACCCACGTTCGAGAGCACGCGCTTCTCGTCGAACTTCAGGAACGGCAGCTGCACCGGCACCGAGCCGGTGGCGATGATCACCGACTTGCCCTGCCAGTGCGAGATCGTGCCGTCAGCCGCCTTCACCTCCACCACATTGCCCGGCTGCAGCGTGCCGTAGCCCTTGGCCCACGTGATCTTGTTCTTCTTGAACAGAAACTCGACGCCCTTGGTGTTCTGGGCCACGACGTCCGTCTTGCGGGCCATCATCGTGGGAAGGTCAATCGACGCGCCATCGACCTTGATCCCATGTTCGGCCGCATGGAGGCGCAGCCATTCATAGTGTTCGGAGCTCTGGAGGAGTGCTTTCGACGGGATGCACCCTACGTTCACGCACGTCCCACCCAGCGTCTTGTCGAATTCGACGCAGGTGACGGTGAGGCCGAGTTGTGCCGCACGAATCGAGGCGACATAGCCGCCAGGGCCGCCGCCAAGCACCACGACGTCGGCAGTTTGAAGAGTCGGGGAGGTCATGCGGGAAAGCTAATTCCGCGTGAATCTTTTGTGGGATCTTCACGGCGCTGGCCCGTGTCCCCCCTCGCTGCGCGCGTGGTGCATGCTAGCGTTCACGGGACCTATGACTCCCGCCACCATCCTCGTCATCGAAGACGAGACACCCATCCGGTCCGTTATTCGTGCGGCGGCCGAATCCGAGGGGTACGTCGTGTACGAGGCGGCGACGGCCGCGCACGGGCTGTCCCTTGCTCAGCAGGAGCGCCCGTCGCTCATCGTCCTCGACCTGGGGCTCCCCGACGCTGATGGCCTAGTGGTGTGTCAGTCTATTCGCGCGTGGTCGTCCACGCCGATCATCGTGCTGTCGGCTCGGCATACGGATCGCGAGATGGCGCGTCTGCTCGATGCAGGCGCCGACGATTTCCTCGCCAAGCCGTTCAGCACCCTCGAGCTGCAGGCCAGACTCCGGGCGCATCTTCGCCGTGCCCGCATGCCGTCGATCACCCGTGATGATGCGCCGATCCGTGTCGGTCGGCTAACCGTCGATCGCGCCACGCGCACGCTCACCAAAGACGACACGGTGGTCCATCTCACACCGACGGAGTGGGCGCTGTTGCTGGCGTTCGTCACGCATGCCGGACGCACGATGACACACCAGCAACTCTTCGATGCGGTGTGGGGACGGAGTCACGGCGATGCCCAGCAGTACTTGCGTGTGTATGTCGCGCATCTGCGTCGAAAGATCGAAGACGACTCACTGCGACCCACGCTCATCATTACGGAGTCCGCCGTCGGCTACCGGTTTGCCGCGATCGACTGATGAGCGCCGCGCTTTAACGGAGTCTTTGTAAAGCGCGCCCCGGTTCTTTGTGCGGCCTTCTCGGGCTCCGCGATAGCCTGAAGATGCGCCTGTGGCAGGCGCCCGCGCGAGGCAGTGGTCGGCAGAGATCACCGGACGTGATCGTCGATCCGCGCGAGAACCGATTCAGGGGTTTCTATGCGCGATCTGCTCTTTGGGTTGCTCGCACTGTTCGTCTTCAGTTCACTTGCCGGCTACGTGCAGGGTTGCCTGCGACTGGGCCGCGCCAATCACGACGGAGTCCGCGAGGGCTCGCGTCCATGACCGCGACCGCGATGTCTCTCGACGCTGTCGTCGCCGTCGCGCTGGCGGTGCTCATCCTTGCGTATCTGGTCTACTCGTTGCTGCGACCGGAGCGCTTCTGAGATGACCACCATTGGCTGGCTGCAGATTGCTCTTTTCTCCCTGCTGATCCTCGGTGTCACCAAGCCGCTCGGCCTGTATCTGGTCGCAGTGTTCGACGGTCGGGTGCGTTGGCTGTCGCGACTCGAGCGCGTGCTCTTCAGGCTCAGCGGTGTCGATCCGGCCGAAGATCAACACTGGTCCCGCTATGCCATGTCGCTGCTCGCGTTCAGCGCGGTGTCGCTGCTCGTGACCTACGTGGCCCTTCGCGTGCAGAATCACTTGCCGTTCAATCCGCACGCGTTGCCCGCGGTCCCGGACCGTCAGGCATTCGAAACGGCAGCATCTTTCGTGACCAACACGAACTGGCAGAGCTACGCCGGCGAGCGCACGATGTCGTACTTCTCGCAGATGACACAGCTGGCGGTGCAGAACTTCGTGTCAGCGGCCGTCGGACTGAGCGTGGCGTTCGCGCTGATTCGCGGCGTTGCGCGGAAGGGTACCGAAGCCAGCGGCCGCATTGGCAACTTCTGGTGTGACCTGGTCCGTGGCACGCTGTACGTGTTGCTCCCACTCTCGTTGGTGCTCGCGCTCGTCTTCGTTCAGCAGGGAGCGATTCAGACGTTCGCCACCTCGCTCGACGTCACCACGCTCGAGGGGGCAGCGCAGACGATCCCCCTTGGTCCCGTCGCCAGTCAGGAGGCCATCAAGCAGCTCGGAACGAATGGCGGTGGATTCTTCAACGCGAACTCCGCGCATCCCTTCGAGAACCCAACACCGCTGAGCAATCTCTGGCAGCTGTTCGCCGTCTTCGCGATCCCGGCGGCGCTGGTGTATGCCTTGGGTCTCATGGTGGGCAATCGGCGCCACGGATGGGCGCTCTTGGCCGCGATGTTCCTGCTCTTCGCCGTCGGCGTGGGCACGACCTATTGGGCCGAAGCCCGCGGTAATCCCATCCACGCCGCTCGTGGTGTCGATGTCGCATCACAGCTGGTCGGCCATGCGGGAGGCAACATGGAAGGCAAAGAGACGCGCTTCGGCATCAGTGCGTCGGCGCTGTTCGCCACCGTCACGACGGCGGCGTCGTGCGGCGCGGTCAACGCCATGCACGATTCGTTCACGCCGATCGGCGGGCTCGTGACGATGGTGAACATGCAACTCGGTGAGCTGATCTTCGGCGGTGTGGGTGCCGGCCTCTACGGCATGCTGATCATGGTTGTGCTCACGGTCTTCATTGCCGGGTTGATGGTGGGTCGCACACCGGAATACCTCGGCAAGCGCATCCAGGCCCGCGAAGTTCAGATGGCCATGCTCTATGTGCTCGCCTTTCCGGCCGTGGTGCTCGGGATGTCGGCGCTGGCCGTGCTGCTGCCTGACGGTCTGGTGGGCCGGACCAACCTGGGACCGCACGGCCTCTCGGAAATTCTGTACGCGTTCACGTCAACGGCCGCGAATAACGGCAGCGCCTTTGCCGGCTTGAGCGGCGGCACCGACTTCTACAACACGCTGTTCGGCGTGTCGATGCTCTTCGGGCGTTTTGCGCTCATCGTGCCCGTGCTGGCGCTCGCCGGCTTCCTGGCCGAGCGACGGATTGCACCGGAAACCAGCGGCACCTTCCCGGTCACCGGCCCGATGTTCGTCGTGCTCCTCACCGGCGTCATCGTGATCGTCGGGGCGCTGACCTTTCTACCGGCACTCGCCCTCGGACCGATCGTCGAGCAGCTACTGATGCACACCGGGAGGATGTTCTGATGTCGATTGCTCCGCGACCACTCTTCGATGGTCCGATTGTGCGCCTCGCCGTACGTGGGGCGTTCACGAAGCTCGATCCACGGCACATGATCAAGAACCCGGTCATGTTCGTTGTCCTGCTGGGCAGTGTGCTTACGACGCTCCTGGCTCTTCGAGCACAGGCCGCCGGTCGCCCGGACGCCGGCTTCACCTGGCAGTTGGCGGCGTGGCTCTGGGTCACGGTGCTCTTCGCCAACATGGCCGAAGCGTTGGCCGAAGGGCGAGGCAAGGCGCAAGCCAGTACGCTTCGCTCCTCCCGCACGAATGCGTTGGCCAAGCGGCTCGATACCACCGATGGTGGGACGCCCGACATCACGCAGTTCGAGGCGGTATCCGCGACTTCACTGCGACGCGGTGACCTCGTGGTCTGCTTCCCAGCCGACATCATCCCGAGCGACGGCGAAGTATTTCAAGGCGTTGCCTATGTCGATGAGTCGGCCATAACCGGCGAATCGGCACCGGTGATTCGCGAGAGTGGCGGTGATCGTTCGGCGGTGACCGGTGGCACGCGCGTACTGTCGGACTTTCTTGTCATCCGGATCACGGCTAATCCTGGCGAGACGTTTGTGGATCGCATGATCGCCTTGGTGGAAGGCGCGTCGCGCCAGAAAACACCAAATGAGATAGCGCTCACGATCCTGCTGTCAGGGCTCACGGTCGTGTTCCTGCTGGCGGTGGCGACCTTGCAGCCGTTCGCGATCTACAGCGGAGCGGCCGTGCCTTTGGCGGTGCTGATCGCGCTGCTCGTCTGCCTCATCCCCACCACGATCGGCGGTCTGTTGTCGGCGATCGGTATTGCTGGCATGGACCGCATGATTCAGCAGAATGTCATGGCGATGAGCGGGCGGGCTGTGGAGGCCGCAGGCGATGTGAACACGCTGCTGCTCGATAAGACGGGCACGATCACGATCGGCAATCGTCAGGCGGTGTCCCTGCTGGTCGCCGAGGGCGTGACGGAACGTGAACTGGCCGAACGCGCGTATCTCGCGTCGCAGGCCGATGAAACGCCGGAAGGACGCAGTATTGTCTCGCTCGCGCAGCGGTTGCACGCGATGCCGGTGAATAGCCGCACCGCTGAGGTCATTCGATTCTCCGCGCATACCCGGATGAGCGGCGTCGACCTGGACAGCGAGATGGTGCGCAAAGGCGCGGCGGACAGCGTGACACGGTGGGTGCGCGAACGCGGTGGCAGCGCCTCACCGCACATCGATGCGCTGGTCGAGCAGGTCGCCTGTGATGGTGGGACGCCACTGGTCGTCGCCGATTTCGACGGCACCACGGCGCGCGTGCTCGGGGTCATTCACCTGAAGGACGTGGTGAAGGAGGGCATGCGCGAGCGATTTGATCGGCTGCGCGCCATGGGTATTCGCACGGTCATGATCACCGGCGACAATCCGCTCACTGCCGCCGCCATCGCCAAGGAAGCGGGGGTCGATGAGTTCCTGGCCGAGGCGACGCCGGAGGACAAGATGGCGCTGATCAAGCGCGAGCAGGTTGGTGGGCGTCTCGTGGCGATGACCGGTGATGGCACCAATGACGCCCCCGCGCTTGCGCAGGCCGATGTCGGCTTGGCCATGAACACCGGCACGCAGGCGGCCAAGGAAGCCGGCAACATGATCGACCTCGATTCCGATCCGACCAAACTGATCGAGATCGTCGAGATCGGCAAACAGCTGCTCATGACGCGCGGCAGTCTCACGACATTCAGCATCGCGAACGACGTCGCGAAGTACTTCGCGATCATTCCGGCCATCTTCATCGCGACGTTTCCCGCATTGGCGCAACTCAACGTGATGCAGCTGCACTCTCCACAGTCGGCCATTCTGGCCAGCGTGATCTTCAATGCCCTCATCATCGCGGCGCTGATTCCGCTCGCGCTGCGTGGCGTGACGTATCGCCCGGCGGCCGCCTCGGTCATTCTGCGTCGCAACCTGCTTGTGTACGGGCTCGGTGGTCTGTTGGTGCCGTTCGTCGGCATCAAACTGATCGACGTGCTGCTGGTTACGCTGCGCCTCGTTTGATCTCATTCTTCGGAATCCACCCATGATCCGCTCGCTCCTGCGCCCTGCGTGCGCCCTGACCGTGATACTCACTCTCCTCTGCGGCGCGCTTTATCCCGCCGTGGTGACCTCGCTGGCTCACATCTTGTTTCCGTGGCAGGCCAGCGGTTCACCCATCGCCGTCAATGGGCACGTGGTCGGCAGCGCGCTCATCGGGCAGCGCTTCACCAAGCCGGAATACTTTCATGGGCGGCCCTCGGCCGCCGGCGATGGCTACGACGCCACGGCGTCCGGCGGCACGAACCGCGGACCGACCGATAGCACGCTGGCGGCGCTCATCGCGCTGCGGGTCGACAGTGCGGTTGCCGACGGCGCGGCGCGCGGATCGGTGCCGGCCGACCTCGTGACCGCGTCGGCGTCGGGACTCGATCCGCACATCTCGCCCGCCAGCGCCCGCGTGCAGATCGCGCGTGTCGCCCGCGCCCGCGGCGTCGCTGGCGCCCAAGTCGACTCGCTGATTGCCCGTGCGATCGAGCCGCGTCAGCTTGGCATTCTCGGCGAACCTCGCATCAACGTGCTTCGTCTCAATCTGGCGCTCGATAGCGCCTTCACGATGTCCAGCGCAGGGAAACGCTCATGATCGACCATCACACCGTGCGGGCGGCGACCGTATTCGCGACACTGATCGCGCTGATGGGAACGACGGTACCGATCGCTGCGCAATCCGCTGTCAGCGACACCGCACGTCGCATCACCGTTGGTGCGTTCGTTGACGGGGTCTATGCCTTCGACGTCAATCGTCCGTCGACCCGTGATCGGGCCTTCACCACACAGCCCGCGCGGCACAATGAATTCAACATTAATCTCGCGTTCGTCGAGGCGAGATTGACCGGTGGTCGCGTACGAGGACGGGTGGCGCTGCAGGCCGGCACCTCCGTGCAGTCGAACTACGCGGCGGAGCCCCGTCAGGGCGCTGTGAGCGGAGATGTGCTGGCCCGCTCGCTGCAGGAGGCGTACGCCGGCTTCCAGATTACGCCGCGCCTGTGGATCGACGGCGGCATCTTCTACTCGAACTCAGGGATGGAGGGCTGGGTCAGTCGCGACAATCCGGTGTACACGCGATCGCTCGTGGCCGACTACTCGCCGTACTACTCCACCGGGGTGCGCGCCACATGGCAGGCCACGCCAGCACTCACGGCACGGGTGGATGTTGTGAACGGATGGCAGAATATTTCGGAGAGCAACGACGACAAGAGCCTCGGCCTGCGATTCGATTGGGCGGCCACACCAGCCATGACGCTCGCGTGGTACGGCTATGCCGGCAACGAGCCCCGCGCTCAGCGGCGTCTGTTCAACGGGGTTGGCCTCACCTCGCGAATCGCGGATCGCCTCGATGTGCTCGCGCAGTTCGACATCGGGGCGCAGCAGCGGCAGGACAGTGTGACCGCAACACGCACGAACCACGCGTGGTATGGCGCCACGCTCGTCGGTCGACTGTGGGTAAGTCCAGTCGTGGCGCTGTCGGCGCGCGTCGAACGTTTCGCCGATGCCGAGGGGGTGCTCGCGACAACCGCCACAGGGGTACCCTTCCGTACCAACGGCGCCTCAGTCGGCCTCGACATCCGCCCCGAGCCGACGATGCTCTGGCGCACCGAACTGCGCGGCTTGGCGGCCGACGGGGCCGTCTTTCCCAGTAGCCGTGACGCATCGGGATACGCACGCCGCAACGGCGTGTTCGTCACATCACTCGCGCTCACGTTCTGAGTCGATGTCACTCGTGCGCGCGCTCGTACGCGGTCGTCTGAAAGTCTACATCGGCTCGGCCGCCGGTGTGGGCAAGAGCTACCGCATGCTGCAGGAAGCACACGAGTTGTGTCGCCGCGGGGTCGACGTCGTGGTTGCCTTCATCGAAACGCACGGCCGTCGCGAGACCGACGCGCAGGTGGGCGACCTTGAGGTGCTGCCGCGCCTGCAGCTGGAGTATCGCGGCGTCATGCTCGAAGCCCTCGATCTTGACGGGCTTTTAGCGCGACGTCCGGCGGTTGCCATCATTGACGAGCTACCGCACACCAACGTGCCGGGACTTCGGCACGCCAAGCGGTGGGAAGACGTGCTGCTCCTGCTGGACGCGGGGATCAGTGTGATTACCGCGATGAATGTGCAGCATCTCGAATCGCTGAATGCGGTCGTGCAGCAGACGCTTGGTTTGGCGGTGCGGGAGACGGTGCCGGACTGGGTCCTGTCGCGGGCGGATCAAGTCGTCAATATCGATTTGACGGCGGCCGATCTTCGTCAGCGACTGACCGAAGGAAAGATCTATCGGGCGTCGCAGATCCCGCTCGCCCTCGAGAATTTCTTTACGGAGGAGCACCTCACTACCCTGCGTGAGTTGGCGCTCCGCGAGGTCGCGAGCTCGGTGGACCGTGAGCGCGAAGGCATCGTACGTCGCGAGACCGGACGCCACGCCACGGCACATGCGTCGGTCGATCGCATCATGGTTGGCATGGCGAGTCGCGCACCGCGCAGCTCCGTGCTGCTACAGAAGGCCAGTCGGATCGCCGGTCGTCTCAACTCGGATTGGTATTGCGTGTACGTGCAGACGCCGCAGGAACGCGCCGATCGCATCGACCCGGTGGTGCAGCGGCGTCTCGTCGAGCACATGCAGATGGCTCAGCGCATGGGAGCGGATGTCGTAAAACTCGAAGGCACCGACGTGGCCGGCCTGCTGTGCCAGTTCGCGATGGAACATGGAGTGTCGCTGATCGTGATTGGCCAGAGCTATCGCCCGTGGTGGCTTCGCACGATCCGCCCGTCGATCATGGATCGGCTGGTGCACAACCGTTTCGGACTCGATGTGCAGGTGGTCGGTGCCGAGGCGCCGCCGACGGCTGACGTTACGCAGGCGTTTGCGCAGGGTCGAACGAATGGGTAGGCGCGGACGGCTGACACTGGCCGTTGCGCCGTCGGTGATCGGGCTGCTGCTCATCGCGGCACTTGGTTACTGGGGGGAGCTCGGGCGGGCGGTACCAACCCTCGTGCTCATCACCGGCGTGCTCGCCGCGCTGAGCGCGATGGGCATCGGGGTCTGGATCGCCCGTCAAGTCGATCCGGCCACGATGCAGAAGGCCCTGCAGTCGGTCCGAGACGCCGCCGACCGCGACATCGCCCACGCGCAGGCAGGGGCCGACGAGCACCGTCAGATGCTCGAACAGATCGTGGCGTCCATGAGCGAGCGGGTGCGTGAGGTGCAGCTCCCGTTGCACATCCTGCTCGACACGCCGTTTGGCGCCCTGAACGAAAATCAGGAAGAGCTGTTGGGCGCTGCGCGGCAGTCGGCCGAGGCTGCTGATGCGGAACTGCGCCTGCTGCGTCGGCTGCTCGACGAGCCGACCATGCGGCGAGCCGAGGCGGAGGCGATCACGGTGACGGCTCTTCTCGCGCCGGCGCTCGCGGTGGTGGCTTCCGCGGCGGAGGTCGCGCTCGTGCGGCTGGTCGTCGACGTACTCGCCGATCTGCCGCCCGTGCGCGTGCCGGTGTCGGCTGTCCAGGAAAGCCTGGCGACGGTCTTGCTCGAACTTCTGGCCTCCCTCCCGAGAGGATCCGATCTCGGTCTGAGCGCCCGGATCGAGGGAGACGTGGTCGCGCTACGCATCGTGCCGCCTCTCGACTTGAGCGCGCCATCGTTCCGTTTGCGGCTCGCCCTCCAACTGCTGCAGCAGTACACCGCGACCACGGTGGATCAGCCGTCGGGCGGTCTGCTCCGCTTTCCCGTTACCGATCTGCTCGAACGCGTCGGGTAGGTAACGCTTTGTGCGCAGTACGGAGATCCCCATTGGCCCGGGCGACGTAGGACGTACATTGAAATCAGCAATCGCGGCGGATGACGTTACCGACCGTCGCACGGCGCGTCATAAAACACGACGGCACGCAATTCGCGTAGCTACCAAACTGTGCAGCACTTCAATCGCTGGCCGCGACTCCAATCCTCGCATTGAAACGCGTGCTGGTGAAGCCCGACGTCCCGGCGGAAACGCTTAGGGGCGTCGTGGTGCTTTTATAACTGCGAAGTAAGAAGTAGGGGGTAGAGAGTACGGGGTAATCCCCGCTCCCTACCCCCTACTCCGTACCCCTTACTTCGCCGTTAGAGTAGCATCGCCGCCGGGTCTTCCATCAGTTCCTTGAAGCGCACCAGGAACAACACGGCCTGCTGGCCGTCGATCATGCGGTGATCGTACGAGAGCGCGACGTACATCATGGGGCGGATCTCGACCTTGCCGTCGATCGCCACCGGGCGGTCCTGCGTCTTGTGCAATCCGAGGATGCCGACCTGCGGATAGTTGATGATCGGCGTCGAGAGCAGCGAGCCGAACACGCCACCGTTGGTGATGGTGAACGAGCCACCGGTGAGGTCATCCATCGACAGCTTGCCGTCACGCGCACGCTTGGCCACGGCCGCGATGTCCTTGCCGATCTGCACGATGCTCTTCTTGTCAGCGTCCTTCACGTTCGGCACCACGAGCCCGGCGTCGCTGGCCACCGCGATACCCATGTTCACATAGTGTTTGTACACGATCGTGTCGCCATCGATCTGCGCGTTGACCGCCGGATAGGCCTCGAGCGCGAGACAGGCCGCCTTCACGAAAAACGGCATGTACGACAGCTTGACGCCCTGTTCTTTCTCGACGCGTTCCTTGAGACGCTCACGAAGGGCCGTGATGGCCGTCATGTCGATCTCGTTGAACGTCGTCAAGTGCGCCGTCTGGTGCTGTGAGAGCAACAGGTTCTCGGCGATCCGCTTGCGACGCGTCGTCATCTTCTCGCGCGTTTCGCGCGTACCAGTCGGCGCGGCGACGGTCGGAGCGGCTGGAGCGGCTGGCGCGGCTGGCGCGGCTGGCGCGGCTGGCGCCGTCGGCGCGGCCGCCGCCTTGGCCGGCGTCGCAATGGCCGCCACCACGTCGGGCTTCGAGACGACACCGCCACGACCGGTGCCCGCGACGTCGGCCGGGTTGATCCCGGCTTCCGTCGCGAGACGCGCGGCAGCCGGAGACACCTTCACGTCGCCACCGGCTGCAGGAGCGGCCGCCGTCGGCGCCGCCGCAGGAACCGGTGCCGCGACAGCTGCCGCACCAGCGCCCGCCGTGATCTCACCGAGTTCGTCGCCGACGTTCACGACATCGCCTTCACCCTTGTGCCGCTTCGTGAGCACACCAGCCTCCAGAGCCGGCACCTCGACGGTGATCTTATCGGTCTCGAGTTCGACGAGCGTATCGCCGGCGGCGACGCGGTCGCCTTCGTCCTTGAGCCAACGGGAGATGGTCGCCTCGACGATGGATTCGCCGAGCGGTGGAACCTTGATGGACGACATGTGGCGTGACGGTCGTGGTGAACAGTCCGGGGAGCGTAATCCTTCCAATATAGGCCTCGGACCGCCATGACAGGGGGTGCCGACGCCGCACTCCCATTTCGTCGCGAGGCAGCGGAGATTCCTCGAAGACGTCCACCTTCTTCCCAACCCGTCATGACCATGCGTGCCCTGACGATCGATGCTCATGGCGGCCTCGAC
Source organism: Gemmatimonas sp. (assembly GCF_031426495.1). Lineage (NCBI taxonomy): Bacteria > Pseudomonadati > Gemmatimonadota > Gemmatimonadia > Gemmatimonadales > Gemmatimonadaceae > Gemmatimonas > Gemmatimonas sp. Next base: position 53,090 of record NZ_JANPLK010000003.1, read on the forward strand.
CAGCTTCGCGTCCGCGACGACCTGCCTGTGCCGGCGCTTGACGGCCCCGACAGTGTGCGCGTGCGGATCAAGGCGGCGGCCATCAACCGGCTGGACCTGTGGGTGCTCGGCGGAATTCCCGGGGTCAAGATTCAGCCGGGTTGGGTGCTCGGCTCCGACGGGGCCGGGGTGATCGATGCCGTCGGCGATGCGGTGCAGGGCATCGCGCCCGGGGATCATGTGATCCTGAATCCGGGGCTGGTGGACCGCCGCTGCCAGTGCGAGTACTGCCGCGATGGTGACCAGCCGCTCTGTCTCACTTATGGCATCATGGGCGAGCATCGCCATGGTACGATTGCCGATTACGTGGTGGTGCCCGCCGACAACGTCCGCATCATTCCCCATACGATTCCGTTCGAGACGGCGGCGGCGTTTCCGCTGGCCACGCTTACCGCTTGGCGGATGATCGTGACCCGCGCCCGGGTGCAGCCCAGCGATCACGTGCTGATCTGGGGCATTGGCGGCGGGGTGGCGCTGGCGGCGCTGCAGATCGTAAAGCGTATTGGCGCCACGGCCTGGGTGACCTCGAGCCGTGCGGACAAGCTGGCGAAAGCGCAGGCGCTCGGTGCCGATCATCTCCTCGACCACACCCATCCAGACCTCGGGAGAGAGATCCGTGCCCGGACCTCCAAGCGTGGCGTGGACGTGGTGATCGACTCGGTGGGTGAAGCCACGTGGTCGCAGTCGTTGGTCGCGCTCGGCAAGCGGGGGCGTCTGGTGACGTGTGGCGGCACCAGCGGACCGTTCGTGCAGCTCGACGTGCGCCGGATGTTCTGGAATCAGTGGACGCTGATGGGGTCGACCATGGGGAACGACGCTGAGTTCGACGCGATGACCGCGCTCTTTCGCGAGGGGGACCTGATGCCGCCGGTGGACTCGGTGTGGTCGATCGAGGACTCGGCCCAGGCCTTCGAACGGCTCTCGTCGGGCGGGCAGTTCGGCAAAGTCGTCGTACGCCTGTGACCGAAACGGCGCGCTTCACGTCGGCCGAGGAGAAGGCCATGCGGGAGATGGTGCAGAGCGGGGAGATCCCGCTCTGCCCGCGATGCGCGGTGCTCATGACGCAGCGGGCGATCGGCGGCGGGTCGTTCGGCTTGGGGTATCACCGGCAGCGGGAGTGGCTCCTCTGCCCACAGTGCCGCCGTAGCGTCATCTTTGATGTGAAGCGGGGAACGCGACTCTAAAAGGGCTCGTTTCCGTCGTGACGGGTGTTTCGCTACTTTCCAGCAGGTCCGCAGGCACCCCCTCTCCATTTGACTTTGTTACAGCAACAATTTCCCGACTCTCTGCAGTTCGCGGCCACCGCGACGCAGACAGACTCGGGTCAGGCCGCTCTTACGTCCACGTTCACCGAACGTCTCGAACAGAGCTTCGCGCTGCTCGGGGAATTCGTGCCCGCGCTGTTCGGCGCACTCGTCATTCTCTTTGCCGGCTATCTCGTGGCGAAGGTGATCGAGAAGGGCACCGGGCGCTTGCTGCGCCGCCTGCATTTCAATCAGCTGCTCGAGCGCGGCGGGGTGATGCAAGCCGTCGAGCGTTCGGGTTCGCACATGAATCCCGCGAAGGTCATCGCCAATCTGCTGTTCTGGTGCGTGATGTTCGCCGTGCTGCTCGTGGCGGCGAATGCGATCGGTCTCGAGTCGCTGGCCAATGTGTTCTCCGAGCTTGTGAGCTACATCCCGAGTGTGATCGCGGCGATCGTGATCATCATTCTCGGTATCGTCCTTGGCGGATTCGTCGGTGGCCTCATCATGGCGTCGGCGGGCGGATTGCACGGCGGTCCGTGGCTGGCGCGTACGGGTCGCGCCGGTGTGATCGTGCTCGCGGTGTTCATGGCGTTGCAGGAATTGGGCATCGCCACGGATATCGTCACGACGGCGTTTGCGATCCTGTTCGGTGCGGTGGCGCTGGCGTTGTCTCTGTCGTTCGGCCTGGGCAATCGTGAACTGGCGGGCGAAGTCACGCGCGAGTGGTATCAGCGATATCAGGCCGAACGTCGTGCGATCGACGCCGAAGCGGCCGCCGACGAAGCAGAAGAGCTGGCCGAAGAGACGTCGGAAGACGAGACCGCCGAGATGCCGATGCCGGAGCCGCCGGTGAGAGTGGCGAAAACGCCGGTCACGGTGGATGCGCGACCGTTCGGAGCGAGCACGCCTTGATGACGGTGAAGGCGTGGGTCTTGGCAGGATTGTTGGTGGCACCTTTTGCCCAGATCCGCGCACAGACAGATAGCACGGCGGCGACGGCGGCGTATCTCGCGGCGGAGACGCGAAGCGACGCCCAGCGCTTGAACACGTTGCGCCGAGAGTACCTCGCGCGCTCCGCCTGGGCCGACCTTGGTGACCGGTGCAATCCCGGCTCGCTTCGCGTCTTCCCGAAAGACACGACGCCGGACCTGCAGAAGGCGCTGCAGGCGATGGTCGAGCGGATGGAGCAGACGATCGTGTTGTATGGGGCTGGCAGCGCGCTGGCGACCCCCGAGGCACGGGCGCTGCTGCGCGTGGTGGTCGGCTGGGAAGCGGGAATCGACCGACCGCGCTGGGATGAGGACGGGACGGGGGTGCATCGCGCCGTGGCCACCGGCCTGACCGGCGATGTGCCTGATCCGACCAAGCCGGGCTGTCTGCCGTCACCCGTCATGGGTGACACGGTCACCTTCGTGGTGCCCGGTTTCGCCGACATGGACTTCCCGAAGGCGCCGCGGCCGCGGGTGAAGGCGTACTTCGGGCCGGAAGGACAGCAGCGGGCCCGCGACGAATTCTTCACGGCGGTGGGCGCCAAGAATCCGAGCGCCGATCTGTCGTACATCGTGGTGGCGCCGATGGTGATCTGGCGGGACTACGCGGTGGTCGGGGTGAACCGTCCGCGCGAGCGGGGCGGAATCGCGGTGGGCTCGGGGAGCAACGGTGGCGCCGCGTATCTGCTGCGCCGGGTCGGCGGCGAGTGGCGGCTGCTCTCGATCGTACGCAGCTGGGGCGCCTGACTCCGGTTGAGTTTCTAAGTCGTTGAAATGCATTAGGTTATGCCAGACCCGACGCGTTGTTTTTACGCCTCGGGTCGTGTATATTTAAAGGCTGTCGATCAAAGTTGCGGACCACGTCTCTCCTGCCCGACGTCACATGACTGCACCGAACGCCCGCGAACGCATCCTGCCGCGCCTCATCGACGAGGAAGTCAAGGAATCGTTCATCAACTATTCCATGAGCGTCATCGTCTCGCGTGCACTGCCCGACGTGCGTGATGGCCTCAAGCCTGTGCATCGCCGCGTGTTGTACGCGATGAACGAGCTCGGACTGTTGCCGGGGCGTCCGTTCAAGAAGTCGGCGACCGTCGTTGGTGACGTGCTTGGCAAGTATCACCCGCACGGTGACAGCAGCGTGTACGACGCGCTCGTGCGTATGGTCCAGACGTTCTCGCTGCGTTATCCGCTGGTAGACGGCCAAGGCAATTTCGGCTCGATGGACGGCGATAACGCGGCCGCCTATCGCTATACCGAAGCGCGACTGACGCGCATGTCGGTGGAAATGCTCGAAGACATCGACAAGAATACCGTCGACTTCGCGCCGAATTTCGACGATCGTCTTCAAGAGCCGCGTGTTCTGCCCTCGGGCGTGCCGAACCTGCTGGTGAACGGTTCGTCGGGTATCGCGGTGGGCATGGCGACGAACATTCCGCCGCACAATTTGCGCGAAGTCGTAAGCGCCGTGATCGCGATGATCGACAACCCCGAACTCGAAGGTGCGGCCTTGCGCGCGATCGTGCGCGGCCCCGACTTCCCGACGGGCGGCTACATCTACGGTCGCGCCGGTATCGCCGATTATCAGGATACGGGTCGCGGGCGCATCGTGATGCGTGCGAAGGCCGTGATCGAAGAGAAGGAATCGACCGGCCGTTCGCAGATCGTCATCACCGAAGTGCCGTACCAGGTGAACAAGGCGAAGCTGGTCATCGACATCGCGGAGCTGGTGCGCGATCAGAAGCTCACCGGCATCAGCGCGCTGCGCGACGAGTCCGACCGTGATGGTATCCGCGTGGTCGTCGAGCTCAAGCGTGACGCGATCCCGCGTGTGGTGCTCAATCAGCTGTACAAGCACACCGCCATGCAGAGCACATTCGGTGTGATCATGCTGGCGCTCGTGCCCGACGTGAACACGCGACAGCTCGTGCCCAAGGTGCTCACGCTCCGGCAGTGCATCGGTCACTACATCGAGCACCGCCACGAAGTGATCGTGCGGCGTACGCAGTTCGATCTCGACAAGGCGCTCGAACGTGAGCACATCCTCGAGGGACTGAAGATCGCCGTCGACAATATCGACGAAGTGATCCGCATGATCCGCGCGGCCGACGACACTCCCACGGCCAGCCTGCAGCTGCAGGCGCGCTTCGGGCTCTCCGAGCGGCAGGCGGAAGCGATCCTCAACATGCGCTTGGCCAAGCTCACCGGCCTCGAGCGCGACAAGCTCGAGGAAGAACTTGTCGAAGTGCGCGCGTTCATCCTCGAGATGCGCAGCATCCTCGAGTCGCGTCCGCGCCGCATGGACATCATGAAGGGCGAGCTGCTGAAGCTGATGGAGACCTACGGCGACGAGCGCCGCACGGAAATCGTCAGCGATGAAGGCGAGTTCTCGATCGAGGATCTGATCGCCGAAGAGGAGATGGTCGTCACCATCTCGCACAACGGCTACATCAAGCGCACGCCGCTGTCACTGTACAACCGCCAGGGGCGTGGCGGTCGCGGCAAGTCCAGCGCGGATCTCAAGGAAAACGATTTCATCGAGCGCTTTTACGTGGCGAGCACGCACACGTACATGCTCATCTTCACCGATGACGGCCGTTGCTTCTGGCTCAAGGTGCACGAGCTGCCGCAGGCCGGGCGCAACACGCGCGGCAAGCCGATCGTGAACCTCATCAACGTCACGCCCGACACGCGCATCCGCGCGATCGTGCTCACGCGCGAGTTCAGCGACACCGAATTCCTGCTGTTCTGCACGCGCAAGGGGACGGTCAAGAAGACCGCGCTGTCGCAGTACAGCAATCCGCGCTCGAATGGCATCAAGGCCATCAAGGTCGAAGAAGGCGACGAGCTGATGGACGTGCAGGTGACGTCGGGCAGCAACGATGTCGTGCTGGCCACGCGCCATGGTCTCTCGGTGCGCTTCCACGAAAGCGACGTGCGCGAGATGGGCCGCGACACGACCGGTGTGAAAGGCATCGAACTGCGCCCCGAAGATCAGCTGGTGGGCATGGTCGTGATCAAGCGCGAAGCGACGCTGCTCGTCGTGACCGAAAAGGGTCTCGGCAAGTGCAGCGAAGTGAGCGAGTACCGTGTGCAGAAGCGCGGCGGCAAGGGCATCCTGACGCTGAACCGCACCGCCAAGACCGGCGACGTGGTCGCGCTGATGGAAGTGGTACCGGAAGACGAGCTGATGCTGATGACGCGTCAGGGTGTGGCGATTCGCTCGCGGGTGAGCGAAATCCGCGTCACGGGTCGTGCGGCCCAGGGCGTCAAGCTGGTGGCACTCGATGACCACGATGTGGTGCAGGCGGTGGCTCGCGTGATTCCCGACGACAAGGATGACGTCGACGGCGTAGAAGGCAGCGAAGGGGATGCGTCGACCGGAGAGCTCGGGCTCGATGGTGGTGGCGACGCGTGATCGCAAGCGCCCGCTGATCGCGACGGCTGATGCCCATTTCCCGAATTCTCGTCGCTGACGACGATGTGGCCGTCCTCGAATCCGTCACCTGGCTGTTGCAGGAGAACGGGTACGAGGTGATTCCCGCCAATGGCGGGATGGCCTGTCTCGAACAGCTCGAGAAGCGCGCGCCCGATCTGCTGCTCCTCGACATCCTGATGCCGGATGCCGATGGATGTCAGCTGCTCGAGCGCATCAAGAGCGAAGAGCGCTGGCGTGATTTGCCGGTGCTCATGCTGTCCGCGCAACCGCCGGAGGAAGCGTCGGTGCGGTCGTTGGGATTGGGTGCGGCCGATTTCATCCGCAAGCCGTATCGGCCGAAGGAGTTGTTGGCGCGCGTGCAGGCGCAGCTGCGCACGGGGGCCATGCTCCGCTCCACCCGCATGGCGCTCGCGCGCACGGAAGAAGCGTTGGTGCGCGCCCAGCAGGATGCCGACAGTCGTCGGAAGCTGGTGGACATTCTGCACGAAGTCACCGGCGACCTGTCGGTCACCGAACTCTTTCACCTGCTGGTGCGTCGAGCGGCGCGCGCGCTGGGTGTGTCGCACTGCTCGGTGGTGCTGGCAAGACCGGGCGACTCGCAGGCCGTGGTGGTGGCGGCGTTCGAGAACCCGGGACTGCAGCATCTCAGCATTCAGCTCGATCGCTATCCGGAACTGAAAGCGGCGCTCGAGTCGGGACAGCCGGTGCTGGTGGAAGATCTCGACACGCATCCGCTGTACGAGGGCGTACGGCATGTGTGGGGTATCGAAGGTATCGAAGTGCCCATCCGCTCGGTGATCGCCCTGCCGTTCACCGTCGACCGGGGCCAGTACGGCGTGTTTCTCGTGCGCCGTACCCGCGATCAGGACCGTTTCGGGCCGCACGATCTCGAGTTCGCGCAGGCCGTGATCACCGCTGCCGTCGCGGTCATCCAGCGCGCGCAAATGGTCGAGAGCACCATGGCCGACAACGCGCGACTGGAACAGCTTGCGCAGACCGATCCGCTCACGCAGTTGTTGAACCGCCGCGCGCTCACCGAGCGCATCACGGCGGAGATGGAGCGTGCGCTCCGCTACGACTCCACGATGGCGCTGCTCATGATCGACCTCGATCACTTCAAGAAGGTGAACGACACGTACGGGCACCTCGTCGGTGACGACGTCCTGCGTGACGTCGGTCAGCTGTTGCTCGACACGATCCGCGGTAGCGACATCGTGGCGCGCTATGGCGGCGAAGAATTTCTGGTGCTGCTGCCAGAAACGGACGAAGCCGGAGCCGTGGCGTTCGCGGAGCGCATCCGCGCAGCGGTCGACGAGTACGAATTCGCGCGAGGTGGGGAGCATCCGCCGCTCAAGCTCACGGCCAGCGTCGGTGTAGCCGTCTTTCCCGCCGCCCGCATCGAAAGCGTGGAAGACTTGTTGTCGAGGGCGGACGCCGCGCTGTATCGGGCCAAGGCCGACGGCCGCAATCGCGTGCGGCAGTAGGTCGTCCGTCCCACTCATTACCGCGCGTGGCGGTGCTCGACCATCGCGCACTTGTCCTGTACCACGTCGATGCCGGCCTTGGCGAGCGTTTCGGCTACATCGGCGTCATGAATGCCTTGCTGCATCCACACCACGCGCGGCTTGGCGGCGAGCATCTCGTCGACATGCTGCGCCACATCGCCCGACCGGCGGAACAGCAGCACCATGTCGGCGGGCGGTATCACCGTACTGAGTGATCGCTGCACCGGTACGCCCAGAATCGCCGTGATGTCCGGGAAGTACACCGGCACCGGGATTATCTCGAATCCTGCGGTCTGCAGATACTCCGGCACGTAGTACGCCGGCCCGCCGACGATCTCCGGCTTGATGCCGATCACGGCGATCCGCTGAACGGACGAGAACACCTCGGCGAGTTGTGCGCTGTGCTCGAGCAGATGCGAATGCCACTCGGGCGCTTCGGTCCGCCCGGCCGCCGGAGGCGTTAGCTTGTGATCCATAGACACTCCCCCTCTCTAGAAATTGCTGGAGCCACCCACATGCGCATGCTGGTACTCGGCGCGGGGCTGCAAGGCACCGCGTGTACGTACGATCTGCTGAACAATCCCTCGGTCACGCAGGTCGTGCTGGCCGATGTTCGCGTCGGCACCCTTCCCGCGTTTCTCGCGCCCTTCGCCGGCCCGCGCCTGGAAGCCATCGCGCTCGATGTCCGTGATGCCGATGCCGTGCGCGCGCTCTTCTCCCGCTGCGACGCGGTGATGAGCGCCATCCCGTACTACTTCAATGCACCGCTCGCCGCGATCGCCGTCGAGATGGGTGTGCACTTCGCCGACCTCGGCGGCAACACGGAAATCGTTCAGGAACAGAAGAAGCTCGACGCCGCCGCGAAAGCCAAGGGGATCAGTGTGATCCCCGACACAGGTCTCGCCCCGGGCATGGTGAATGTGATCGCCCAGCACGGCATCGATCAGTTCGACACCGTGGAAAGCGTGAAGCTGTTCGTGGGGGGCTTGCCGCAAACGCCTGAGCCACCGCTGGGCTATCAGATCGCCTATTCCATCGAAGGCATGGTGGACTACTACACGACCGAGTCACTGGTGGTGCGGAACGGACAGCCGGCGCACGTGACCGCGCTCTCCGAACTCGAATCGGTGCCGTTCGCCGAGCCGGTCGGTGAACTCGAGGCGTTTCATACGGCCGGTGGTCTGTCCACGATGGTGTACCGCTATGCCGGCGTGATTCCCACCATGGAGTACAAGACGCTGCGCTATCCGGGACACGCGCGCGTCATGGCAGCCATCCGTGATCTCGGCCTACTTGGCAACGAGGCGGTGGACGTGAAGGGGCAGCAGGTCGTGCCCCGCGACGTGTTCGTGCGCGTCGCCGGAGAGAAGCTGCGCAAGGGCAAGCCCGACCTCGTGGCGCTGCGCGTGGTCGTGCGCGGTACCAAAGACGGCGTGTCCGGCACGCGGGCGTGGGAAGTGCTCGACCGGTACGATGCGGAACACGGCATCTCCGCCATGATGCGTACGACGGGCTACACGCTGTCGATTACCGGGCAGCTGCAGGCCAGCGGTGCCATTTCCGCCGGCGTGCACACTCCGGACGAATGCATCCCGGCGGAACGCTATTTCGCGATGCTCGCCGAGCGTGGTGTGATGGTGGTCGAACTCACCGTAGCTGCCTGACTCTGTGGGAGCATCTCGAGCGCGTCGACCCCAAGGCGCACGGGGGCGACGTGTTCGTGGCGCCCACGCAGCACGTGGTTAAAGGCTTAGTAGCGGAATACCCGACAGCTCCACGCACCGCTAACGGCTATTCTTGCAGCCAACTGCAACAACCTCCACAATCAAATTTGATCTCCATGCTCCGGCTCGCTTCACGAGTAGCACCGCAAATGTTTTGTTGTCACAACCGGCAGTAGCGCGGGTAGCAAGTGTGACAATCACCTTCGCTGTACTATCGGTTAGAGATTCAAACGATTGTAGCGCAACCCTGTAGTGCACAGGCGTTGCAGACGCACTCCTCGCTACCGCAGCACGCTGCAACAACGCTTCAGTCTCGACGCGCTTCTTCCCGTCCACAAACGCGCTGTCCAAGACTACGATAACTCTCCCCGACTCCAGCCCCGAGGCAATTCGTATACGTATGCCGACTCCTTTCAGCGCGGCATCAGCAAGTTGCGAAGTATCGACACCTGATGAAGAAGTGCCTGAAGACTGTGCGCTCGCGGTACGAATGCAGAGTGCGCATAAAAACAACGTAAAACTGATCGTGCGCAAGAGGGCCACTTTCGAAGGAGTCGGCTTGCAGATTATCTGCACTGCACCGCCAGTTGTTGAGCTGTAATCGATCCACCTTGACCGGCATCCATAACCAGAGTGTACCCAGACGGATCAAGCGATAGATCAAGAAGCGTATGTCCAGTCTCGTGTCTGATTGTATCGATAGTATCGCTGTAAGATCCATCCTTCGCGACGAGGAACCGACCGCGCGCGAACCAGATTGACCCGTTTCGTGAATTGTCTGTGGCGCCTGGCGGATTCGGGACAAACGGTCCGTCTAGCGGTTGGTATTCCCCAGCTGCCATAGTGCCATTTACGTTCGCGGGTCCTTCAATTCGAACAAAATATTGCCCACGTGTTAGCATTCGCCACATTGCGGTTCCGATATTTTGACAAAGAGGTTTTGTCGACAGGCCAATCAATCTGCTTGATTCTGCCTGAATTTGGCTGTACAACGAACCATAGCTTCCGCCGCTAGAGACAGGCTGGCAAGTGCCTCCCCAGCAGTTGCCGCTTATCCAGTCGTCGTCAAACAGATACCTAGGCTGACTTGGTGCGGTTGTAGTCAAACTTTCACTCGATTGGTCGCAAGCAGCGACCGCAAGTGCGAACAATCCGACGACTATCGTCCGTCTGGCTCGCGTGTTCATTAGTTACCCGTGAATCGATCGTGAGCTTAAACCATTTTCTTAGACGCTCGACTTGCCCGAACTTCAGAGTGAGCATGGAACATGGAACGATCAAAATGTGCGAGCGGGGCACGTGCCGTGAATTCGGAGCGGAGACTACGGTGGAGGCAGTGCACCGGATGAGCTACGGCGGCGACTTGCGACCAATCGCGCTAGAACACATAAGTGTGAATCGACCATCCCCTGTCACGACGTTGTTCGCCAACTCTTCACGTGCCTTCGAGTCGACCAGCACCTATGGCAAGCGCGGAAGCGGCAGAGCGGCCGCCGAACTCACGTCCTGAACTCGCCGATCAACCCGCGTACGCGAAGTGACGCCGTCTGCAGCATCTCGGCAGTGGCGGACACTTCCTGCGCGGAGGCGGAGGTCTGTTCGGTGCTGGCCGCGACCTGTTCTGCCGCGGCTGCATGACCTTCCGCCGTATCGCGGGCGCTGGTGAGCGATTTCTGCACCGCGCCCAACGACTGACGGTTGGCATTCACCGCCGTGGACACGCGTGACGCCGCGCCTTCGACCTGCGCGACCGCATGCTCGATGCGCGACAGTGCCTCGCCCACGCCCTCGGCCACGGTTTCCACGTCCTTGAGGCGCGTGGCACCGGAGTCCACCGCGCTCGACGCGCTGGCAATGCGTGCGCGGATGCGCTTCACGTTCTCCGTGACCTCGTTGGCCGCGTTCGCACTCTGCTCGGCCAGCGCGCGCACTTCCTGCGCGACCACGGCAAAGCCACGTCCGGCACTGCCCGCACGCGCCGCTTCGATCGCGGCGTTGAGGGCAAGCAAGTTGGTTTGCGTGGCGATCTCGGAGATCACGCTCACGAAGTCGTCGATATCACTCGTCGCATCTTTCAGCGAGACCATTTCGGCGCGGGATGCCGTGACGACTTCGCGCGCGCCGAGCAGCGTGTCGATGGCCAGCTGTACCTGATCGCGCGTGTTGTTGGTGGTGTTGCGAATGTCACGGCCCACACGATCCGTCTCCTCGGCCGCTTCACCGATCGTGGCGCCGGCCTCCGCGAGCTGCTTCACCGTGTGGCTGGCGGTGTTGAGCGCGCTCAACTGCACCGTGGCGCCGTGCGAAATATCCATGACCGCGGTGGTGACATGCTGCGACGACGCCGCGGCTGACGACGCGGACGCACTGAGTTCGCCTGCCGCGAGCGTGACTTGATCGGCTTCGTCCTGTACGCGTGACAGCAAGCGGCGGAGTCGCTCTCGCGCCTGCTGCATGGCATCGATCAGTTCGGCGTACTCGCGCGCCACGCCGGAGCGCCGCAGGTCGACGTCGGGATCACGCAGGTCACCAGCGCCGATCGCCATCATCTCGTCGCGCAGTCGCACCAGCGGAGCGGTCACGGCGCGCGCGGTGGAGAGCCCGAAGAAGGCTGCCACCCCGAAGGCGGACGCGACGACGATGGCGAGCAACAGCTCCGCTCTCCAGAGGCCATCGCGCATACGCTCCATCGAATCTTCGGCACCGGTGCGCGCGGCCCGACGCAGCGCCTGCAGCTCGGACTCGATCGCCTGCATGTCACGACTGGTCTGCTGCAGCACGCGTTGCGCGTTTCCTTCGTTGCCGACCACCTGCCAGGCGTGGGTGACGGCAATCCGCACTTCCATCGCGGCCTGCAGCGTGCCAATGGCTTCAAGTCGCTGGCGTTCGTCCGCGCGCAGGATGCCCTGATCGAGGGCGGCCCGGCGCAGTTTTCCGGCTTCGGCCACGAGTGCGACGTACTGGGCTTCGTCTTCGGGCGAACGGCTCGTGAGATAGCGTAGTCCTGCCACGAGCTCGCGAAGCACGGTCGTGGTCGCCTGCTCGGTGAACTCGGATCGGTCGGCGAGTGCGCGCACGGTGGCTTCCGCTTCGCTGTTGCTTCGCTTGAGGCCGTACCACCCCAACAGCCCAGCGAGCAGGAGCAGGCCAATCGACGTGCCGAAGCCGACGATCAATCGGACGCGAATGGTCGCGAGCCGGATGACGGCCATCAGCGCGTTCCTCCATCTGGTGCGTCGGTGCTGTCCGCGGCCGTGTCGGCGTTGCCGCGCACGCGATCCACGCGAACAATGACGACGCTGCGTCCCTTGATGTCGTGATTGCGTTCGAACGCGATCCGTCCGGCCACGCCGTCAACGGAGGGGGCACCATTGCCGATTCTCTCGAGCGCCAGGCGCAGTGCCGCGCGCGTGCGCGCCCCGCTGATGATCGTGCGTCCCATGACGATTGCAGCGTCGTACGACAGTGCGGCGAACATGTCGGGGTCTTGCTTGAAGCGCTCGCGGTAGCGCGACAGGAACCAGAGCGCTTCAGGACTCGTCGCTCGATCGGCGCGGAAGAACGCCACATACCGCGCACCGACGGCCTCCGCGTGCCGATTGATCTGTTCGGTGCCGTCGCCGCCGATGAACGGCGCAGTGACCCCGTGTGCTTTCAGGGCGCGAATGAAGGCCAGCGCATCGACCGCATCGCCGGGGAAGAGCACCACGTCGGGGTGCATCGTCGAGAGGAGCTGGGCATAGGCATCCCACTCGGTGACGCCATTCAGATAGGGCTCGCGGGCGATCACGCTGGCGCCGCTCCGGGTGAACGTCTGGGAGAAGGTGCTCGCCCAGTCGCGTCCATACGAGTCATTGCGATAGATGATCGCGGCGCGTCTGGCGCCGAGTGAGTCGAACGCCCACTGCGCGGTGACGTGCGCGGCGTCATTGTCGCTCGGCGCTACGCGAAAGAACCACGGGCTTTTGCCACTCAGTTGCGGCGACGAGGCCGTGGGGGAGATGGCGACGACGCCGTTGGCGCCGGAATGTTCGGCGTCGGCATAGACCGGAAGGGCCTCGATCGTGTTGCCGCTTTCCGGGTGACCGACGACGGCGATGACGCCGGGATCTCCCGTCAGTTGCTGGGCGACCTGGACGGCGCCGGCCGAGCCGACCTTCGGGGGACGGCTTCGGAACCGGAGGGAGGAGGCGGAGTTCAGACGTTCGACGGCCAGATCGACCCCTCGCACGACTTCATCGTATCCCGGGCTGCCGGGGATGGCCCCGACGCCGATCAGGAAGGTGCCGTCGCCGGTGCCCCCTTGGGGGCTGTCCGAGGCGCGACAGGCCGGCAGGAGCAGCAGGAACGCGAGTGCCGCGGAAGCGGCGCGGGGCATGGTGGCACGTCGGATCTGGATCACGAGCAATAGACGATCTGGAGTCGGGTGCGGAAACGGTGCGGTGTCGAGGGCGGGCGTGGCCGCCGGCCGCACGGTGACGGCGTCCCCGAGCGGCCGTCCAACGCGCGGCGTTCGGACCAGATTCGGACTCAAAAACCGTCAAAAATTCGCAAAGAGAGTTACTTCAAATCAGGAAAACTGGGGAAGTATGGCCATGATGTTCCGATTTGCTTGCGGCAGCCGGAAACGTCGGTTTAGCTTCGCAAGGCTGTCTACAACGGCCCTCGTCGTCTCTGCGCGACCGCGCGTCACACGAGGCTCTCTACTCACTCAGGAACCGGCATGGTTGGCACGTTCCGCCCGCGACGGCTGGCATCCGTCGCGCTGCTGGGCGCTCTGGCCTTAGGGCTTGCAGCGTGCGGCGGCGAGTATCCGAATTCGACGTTCAACCCGAATTCGGACTACAACGCAGCGATCGATGCACTGTGGGACAAGCTGCTCTTCTGGGGCACGCTGGTCTTCATTGGTGTCGAAGCTGCTCTGGTCTATACCATCTTCAAGTTCCGCCGTCGTCCGGATGGCGGAGTTCCCAAGCAGGTGCACGGCAATACCGCGCTCGAGATCACCTGGACGGCGATTCCTGCCGTCATCCTGATCTTCATCGCGATTCCGACGGTCCGCACGATCTTCAAGACGCAGGCGAAAGCGGCGCCCGAGGCGCTGCAGGTCGAGGTGATCGGGCACCAGTGGTGGTGGGAGTTCCGCTACCCGCAGTACGGCATCACGACCGCGAACGAGCTGTATCTGCCGAATGGCCGCACGGTCAACTTTCAGCTCAAGACCGTCGACGTGTTGCACTCCTTCTGGATTCCGCAGATGGGTGGCAAGCGCGACTTGATTTCGAATCGCACCAACTACCTCTGGTTCACGCCGAACAAGGACCTTGGTTCGAAGGCGTGGAACGGTTTCTGTGCTGAGTTTTGCGGTCCGTCGCACGCCAACATGCGGTTCCGGGTGTTCACGGTCACGGCCGACGAGTTCGGGCAGTGGGCCGCGCATCAGAAGCAGCCGGCGAGCTTCCCGCTGGCCACCGCCGACGTCGGCGCTGCCACGACCGTGCCGGCCGTCGCTCCTGTTCCGGCCGGAGCGGGCAGCACGCCGCTGCTGCAGGTATCGGCGGTCACGCCCGCGGTCGCTGCCGACACGACCGCGAAGTCTGCGCCCGTGCCGATGTGGGTGTTTCCGAAGGAGCGGATCGAAAAAGAGTTTGCCTTCACGATTCCCAAAACACCGCTCACGACTCTGATCAGCTTCGACGCATCGTTGCTTGGCAAGGGTGATGCGGAGCGTGGCCGCCAGCTGTATAGCAAGTCGAGCTGCATCGGTTGCCACGCGATCGCCGGCACGCCGATGAACATGGCAAACGTGGGTCCGAATCTCACGCATGTGGGGTCGCGGCACACGATCGCCGGTGGGCTCTATCCGAACGACACGAAGCATCTGTCGTACTGGATCAAGAGTGCGCCGCACATGAAGCCCGGCTCCATCATGCCCTCGCTCGGCAAGGGTGTGACGGATCCGAAAACCAAGATGGTGGTCAACGTCGGCGGTTTGACCGACGCGGAGGTCGCGGACATCGTCGCGTACCTCCAGGCCCTGAAGTAAGTCACCGTCACCGCTGACCAACGACACCGATGGCAACCATCGCTGCCGCGCCCCCGTACACCGAAGCCAAGCCCATTCCGTCGACCACGGGCGTGTGGTCCTGGCTTACTACGGTAGACCACAAGCGCATCGGGGCGCTCTATCTGATCACCGGCCTGATCTTCTTCGTCGTCGGCGGCCTCGAGGCCGCGATTCTGCGCGCTCAGCTGGCGACGCCGAATGGAAAGCTCATTTCGGCCGAGATGTACAATCAGCTGTTCACGATGCACGGCACGACGATGATCTTCCTCGCCGTCATGCCTCTCTCGGCGGCGTTCTTCAATTTTTTGATCCCGCTACAGATCGGCGCGCGTGACGTCGCCTTCCCGCGACTCAACGCGTTCTCGTACTGGATCTACTTGTTGGGCGGCATTTTCATCACCCTGCCCATCTTCTGGTCGATGGCGCCGAATGGTGGTTGGTTCGGCTACGCGCCGCTGAGCACGAAGGCGTACTCGCCGCAGCACAACATGGATTTCTGGGTGATCGGTTTGCAGATCCTCGGTATCTCCTCGCTGGCAGCCGGTTTCAACTTCATCACGACGATCATCAACATGCGGGCGCCCGGGATGACGCTCATGCGCATGCCGATCTTCACGTGGATGTCGTTCGTCGTGCAGTTCCTGGTGGTGCTCGCCTTCCCGGTGATCACCGTGGCGCTCGTGTTCCTGCAGTTCGACCGGTTCTTCGGCACGAACTTCTATACGATTGCCAAGGGCGCTGACCCGCTGCTCTGGCAGCACCTCTTCTGGGTGTTCGGTCACCCCGAGGTGTACATCCTGATTCTTCCGGCCTTCGGTCTCGTGTCCGAAGTGCTCCCCACGTTCTCGCGCAAGCCGCTGTTCGGTTATCCCGTGATGGTGTACTCGGGCATCCTGATCGGCTTCCTCGGCTTCGGCGTCTGGGCGCACCATATGTTCTCGGTGGGTATGGGCCCGATCGCCGACGCGGTGTTCTCACTCACCACGATGCTGATCGCGATTCCGACCGGCGTGAAGATCTTCAATTGGATGGCCACGATGTGGGGCGGCCAGATCCAGTTCACGGTCGCCATGAAGTTCGCGATCGCGCTGGTGGGGATGTTCACGGTGGGCGGTATCTCGGGTGTGATGCACTCGTCGCCCCCGGCCGACCTCCAGCAGACGGACACGTACTTCGTGGTGGCACACTTCCACTACGTGTTGTTCGGTGGCTCGGTGTTCGGTTTGTTCGCCGGCATGTACTACTACTTCCCGAAGATCACCGGCCGTTTCCTGTCGGAGAAGCTGGGTAACTGGCATTTCTGGATTTCGTTCGTCGGCATGAACCTCACGTTCTTCCCGATGCACTTCAGCGGTCTGCTCGGCATGCCGCGTCGTATCTATCAATACGATGCAGGCCAGGGCTTCGACTTGTTCAACGCGATGTCGACCGGTGGTACGCTCATCCTGATGATCGGCACGCTGTTCGGCCTGATCAACGTGTGGAGCAGCTGGCGCAGTGGACGGATGGCGTCGAGCAACCCGTGGGGTGCCGCGACGCTCGAGTGGACGATTCCGTCGCCGCCGCCCGACTACAACTTCGCCGAACTGCCGCAGGTGAAGTCGCGCTACCCGCTGTGGAACATGAAGGGTGGTGAGAAGCTCGTGCACGAGACGACGTACGAAGAGGAGAAGGGCCGGCATATCCCGACATCGCAGGAACTCGGCATCATCATGCCGAATCCCTCGATCTGGCCGCTGGTCACCGCCTTCGGACTGATCGTGATGTTTGGTGGGCTCCTGTTCATGGACGCGAGCGTTCCCACCGCAGTGGCCGTGATGCTGGCTGGTACGGCGCTCTGGATTGGCTCGCTCTACAATTGGCTGCTCACGCCGCTCGAGGATCACCACTAAGATGACCGCCACTACGGCACCTACGACCGCCGCGCACGGCGACGGCCACGCGCACGGCGGCGGCCATTACACCTCGTTGGGGCTCGACAACCGTAAAGTCGCCATTTGGACCTTCATCGGTTCCGAATGCATGCTCTTCGCGTCGTTGATCTCGACGTACCTGATCTACAAGGGACGCAGCCCCGAAGGCCCGTTCCCGCACGAAGCGTGGACGAGTCCGACCACGGGCAAGGTGTTCCCGGCGATCCTCAACATCCCGGTCACGTCGGCCTCGACATTCGTGCTGCTGATGTCGTCGCTGGCGATGGTGCTTGCGCTGGCCGCGGTGCAGAATCGCGACCTTCCCAAGCACACCACGTGGGACCGCATTCTCGGTTCGTCGAAAACGTGGCTGTGGGCGACCTGCCTCCTGGGTATCGGTTTCCTTGGCTGTCAGGCCTACGAGTTCACGTCGTTCATTCATGAAGGACTCACGATGCGAACGAACCTGTTCGGCTCGAGCTTCTTCACGCTGACCGGCTTCCACGGCGCGCACGTGACCGCCGGCGTGCTGTGGCTCTTCACGTTGCTCGCGATCGATTACAAGCGTGGACTCAAGCCGTCGGATGCGCTGCTCGTCGACATCTGTGCGCTGTACTGGCACTTCGTCGACGTGGTGTGGATCGCGATCTTCACGCTCATCTACCTGATCAAGTGAGGCGGTGATGGCTGACCATTCCCCGGCTGCTGGCCACGCCCACGACGAAGCGCACCATCCAACCTGGACGACGTACTGGAAGATCGCCGTGATTCTCACGGTGATCACCGCGGTCGAAGTCTCGGCGTACTACATCAAGGCGTGGGAAGAAAGCTGGGTGTACGTGCCCAGCATGCTGATCATGTCGGCGGTGAAGTTCTACATCGTCGTGATGTACTACATGCACCTCAAGTACGATCACAAGCTGTTCCGCTCGCTGTTCACCGGCCCGTTGATCGTGGCCGGTCTCACGCTGATTGGACTGCTGTTCCTGTTCTCCAAGCTCGTGCTGCGACTTGGCCTGCTCAGCTAATCGCTGAGTCGTCCGTCGCGAGAACCCGTGGCCAGTCGTCAGCGTTGAGCTGGTGTCTGGCCACGTTCGGTTCTCCTCCGCCCGCTGGCGCATCCGCTCATGCATCCGCTGGCGCATCCGCTGCAGTGTAAATTCCCGATATGATCGCGCTCCTGCTGCACCCCGCCGCCCAGCTCAGCTGGTCGAATTTCACGATCCACCCCAGCACGGCGATCGGCATCGCCGCGATCGGGGCGGCCTATATGTGGCGCGTGCGTCAGGGGCCGTCGGCGATGGACCGCGTGCCCGTGACCGTGCCGGACATGGCGCAGGCCACCAGCGCGCAGCTCGATGCGGCGGCCGCGCCGCAGGGCCCCACGTCGGCGCAGCGCGTCAGCTTCTTCACGTCGCTCCTGCTGCTGTTTCTCACGCTGAACGGACCGCTGCACGATCTGAGCGACTACTACCTGTTCAGCGGGCACATGGTCCAGCACCTGATCCTCACGCTGATCGTACCGCCGCTGATGATCATCGGCACCCCGGGCTGGATGCTGCGTCCGCTGCTGCGCACACCGGCCGTGTTCGCGGTGGCCCGCAAGGGTACGACGATCGCGGCCTGTTTCGTGATCTTCAACCTGGTGCTCTCGTTCTGGCACCTGCCGCCGATGTACAACCTGGCGCTGGCGAATCACCCGATTCACATCGTGCAACACCTGATGTTCATCGCGGCGTCAGTGCTGATGTGGTGGCCGCTCACGTCACCGCTGCCCGAGCTGCCGCGTGCGCCATACCCGGCGCAGATGCTGTACTGTTTTGTGATGGTCATCCCGATGTCGGTCATCTCGATCTACATCGCGATGGCGGATACGCTGCTGTACCCGGCGTATGCCGTCGCCCCGCGCATCATGGGGATCACGCCGATGATGGACCAGCAGTACGGTGGTCTGATCATGTGGATTCCCGGTGGTGTCTTCTTCTATGCGGTGATGACGGTGGTGTTCTTCAAGTGGTCGCAGCGCGGCGAAGATGATCAGGACAGTGCGCAGGTGGGTTGGGTCCCCTCGACGGATGCGCTGACCTGATGGCGGGCAAGAAGCCGGTAGCCCGACGTCACGTCGGCAAGGACGCGCCCAAGGTTGCGCCCAAGAAGAACGCAGCCGCCGCCGAAAAGAAGTTCGGCAAAGCCGCGCGTCAGGCCGCCGAAAACGGTGGCAAGAAGCCGGGCGCGTGGCGCGACGCCGAACAGCCGCGCGTGTCGCACGCGGCCGCGCCGATTCCGGCCGAGGCGCTGGGCACGGTCGCCGTCAGTGTGTCACGGACGATCGACGCGTCGCCCAGCGAGATTTTCCGCGCCTTCAACGACCCCACGCGCCGGCAATGGGGCGGGGCCTTCGGCTACAAGGTGATGAACGCCGTGGCACCGCGCTTCCTGCGGCTGATGCTGCACGACGGCACGCTGGTGAGCGTGTCGATCGGCCGTAAAGGCAACGCGCGCTGCGCCGTGGAACTCGAACACTCCCGGTTGCCTGATGTCGCAACCGGCGAGCGGATGAAAGCAGAATGGCGCGACGGACTTGGACGGATGGCGGAGCAACTGGACGAGCTGTTTTGAACGGCTTAGGGGCGCCAAGAATCGACCGCGCTAAGAGTGAACGGCGCTAAAAGTGAACGGCGCTAAGAATCAGGAGCGAAACGACAAACGGCGTGAACAGATGGAGCGGATGGATCGCTCGCCGTTCCCGCCGTTTGTCGTTTCGCCGTTCATTCTTGGCGCTGTTCACTTTTAGCGCCCCTGACTTTTAGCGCCGTTGATTCTTAGCGCCGTTTGCCGTTCACTCAGGGGCTCCCGCTATCTGTGCTCCGACGCGTCCCGGCAGTGACGGGTGCTGCTTCCACATGTAGGCGCCCATGGCGCCTGATGCGATGAGGTTGGCGATGAAGACCTGCAACCATGTGATGTCACCGAATCCCTGCGCGAGCACGGTCGTCCAGCCGACCCAGCCCACTTCGAACACGACGAACAGGCCGGCGAAGCCAATGAACGACGATGGCACTTTCTCCGCGCTGTTCACGACCCACGAGAAGCCATAGCCGATCACGCAGAAGATCGCGAAGTGGAAGACCGTGTAGCCGAGGAACGCAGCGGCTCTACTCGGCGTGTCGCCTTGCAGAAACAGCGATCCGAGTGAAGTGCCCAACATGACCGGGGTGGCGAGGAGCTCGCCGCGTGTTGCGTCGAGAATGGCGAACCAGACCGCAATCGCGGTGGCTCCGATGAGTCCGGCGGAGATTCCTTCACGTGCCATTCGATTGCCCGTAGACATCCGATGCCCTCCTCCACTCGCGGTGATTTCGGAGGTCTGCCCCTCGACAAACCTCGTCAACGCTGTACATAGCTTCGTCAGCAGTACATATCTGCAGGATGAAGTCCGTGTGCGGTTGCTGCGCTTCTGTAGCTCTACGCCACATGGCGATCGTCGTTCCCCGATGCTCTCCCGTGGTAGGCGGCGGTGGTCGGTCAATGCTGCAATCCGGCTCTCGCGAGAGTACCACCTAATCCCGAGTCCTGCCATGCCCCGAGCGTCTCGCCCTGTTCTGGCCACGTTGTTGACCGCCGCTGGTCCCTGCCTGCTGCTGTTGCTCGCCGCGTGCGGCGGTGGCGCGGCGGCTGACCGAGAAAAGGCCGCGGAGGCGAAGCTAGCGGCCGGTCCGTCGTGTGTGAGCACGGACACGACGCCGGTCGGGCTTGCGGTGCTCGACTACATCACGAAGGCGGAACCGCTCCCCAAGCGCTTTCTGAGCGCCGCCGGCACCGACTCCGCTGTGCCCGACGACGGCTTCAAGGTGCTGCAGGACAAGGGACCGACGTACTTCTACAGCAGTGACACGGTCGCGCAGCGGAAGATTCGCGAGAAGCTTGAAGAGGTCGGCCCGTATCCCTCGATGCTGGTGGTGTTCCGTGGCAAGACCGAGGCGGACAACGGCAATACGGTGACGGTCCGACTTGGCGGTCACTACGTGGGAGGCGACGACAACGGCACGCTGTCGCCGACCAAGTCGTACGACGTGCGGTGCGACACCACCGGATGGAAGGTCGCCGCTTCCAAGGCCGAGGGCGGCGCCTGATGGCCGTCAGCCGGGTGGCGTCTGGCCAAACGGCAGAGCGCCCCGAGCGACTCGTCTCGCTCGACGTGTTCCGGGGCATGACCGTGGCCGGCATGCTGCTGGTCAACAACCCCGGTACCTGGTCTGCCATCTATCCGCCGCTCGAACACGCGGCCTGGAACGGGTGGACGCCGACGGACCTCATCTTCCCGTTCTTCCTGTTCATCGTCGGCATCACCACCGAACTCTCGCTGCGCGCGCGGCGCGCCCGCGGCGATGATGAACGCGCCATTCTGCGGCAGATTCTCCGTCGCGGCGCACTCATTTTCCTTTTTGGCTTCCTGCTCTCCGGGTTTCCGTTCTTCACGTGGCCGCCGGCGCTGCTGGAGGCCTCGTTTCTCGATCGTGTGGTGGACCGCATCGAGCATTGGCGCGTGCTGGGCGTGCTGCAACGCATCGGTCTGGCCTATCTGTTCGGTGCGCTGCTCACGTGGCGCACGACACTGCGGCAGCAGTTTGTCATCCTCGCCGTGCTGCTCTTCGGATACTGGGCGCTGATGACGTTGGTGCCGGTCCCCGATACCGGCGTGGCGGGTCGCTTTGTACTCGATAAGCCAGACCACCTGCTGAGCGCGTGGCTCGACCGCACCATCCTCGGCACGAACCATCTCTGGGTCGGCGGCAAAACGTGGGATCCTGAAGGCCTGCTGAGTACCGTCCCGGCCATCGGCACCATGATGCTGGGTACGTTCGCCGGACGATGGATCGCGCGTCAGGAGCGCACGCTCACCGATCGCCTCGCCGGGTTGTTTGCGGTCGGTGCACTGACGATGATGCTGGGACTCGTCTGGCACTGGGTGTTTCCGATCAACAAGAGCATCTGGACCAGCTCGTACGTCGTGTTTACGGCGGGTATGGGCGCCGTCTCGCTCGCGACTTGCATGTGGATCATCGACGTGATGCAGGTGCGACGCTGGACGTTTCCGTTCGTCGTATATGGTACCAACCCCATGCTCGCGTTTCTGGGGTCCGGATTGATGGCGCGTATCACCTCATCGATCTGGACCTGGGAGACAAGTACCGGCAGTCGGATCTCGGCGCAGGGATTCGTGTTCAACACCCTGTACGCCTCGTGGCTTCCGCTGCGGGAAGCTTCGTTCGCGTACGCCCTCAGCTTCGTCGCCCTCTGGTTCCTGATTCTTTGGGGCGCATGGAAGCGTGGGTTCGTCCTCAAGGTCTGACGATGACGCCTTTCCGGCTCACCAGTACCGTTCGCCGTCGTACGCTCGCCCTGTTCGCGGGCCTTCTTGTCGTCGCGCCGCCTCACGCCGAGGCGAACGCCGCCTCCGGGTCCGCATCGGCGACCGCGATCACCGCGCTGGCGGTGCAGTCGCGATCGACGAGGCAAACCAAGCGCCCCACCCCCAAGAAGAAGACGCCGGCGAAGCGCAGCACTCGCAGCACACGCGCGGGCCGTACCCGCGCGCCCATCGTCCCAGTGTTGCGCTTCACGTCCCCACGTGGCGAAGCGGCGCTCACCAGCGATCTGACCACGTTGCTGGGCAGTCGCACGAAGAACGGGGCATGGGGCGCGATGGTGATCAGCATTTCGCGCGGCGATACGCTGTTTGCGCACGGAGCTGACAGCAAGATGGTGCCGGCCAGCACCATGAAATTGTTCACCTCCGCCATCGCGTTCGAAAAGCTTGGCCCTGAACACACGTTCAGTACCGATGTGCTGCGCGACGGGCCGCTGGAGGCCAATGGGGTGGTGCGGGGCAACCTCGTGCTCCGCGGTGATGGCGACCCGTCGCTGTCGCCGCGCTTCGTGCGTGGTGGCCCCGACGCGTCGATGAGCATGTTGGCGCGCTTTGTGGCTGGCGCCGGCATCAAGCGCGTCACCGGCGACCTGGTGGCCGACGCCTCGGCGCTCGAGCTGCGCGGCATCCCCGAGGGCTGGCTCACGCGCTACGCTGGTGCCGGCTACGCGGCCCCGTTCTCGGCGCTCACGCTCAATGAGAACATCGTGATCGTGGGTGTCACGGCGGGCGGCTCGGGCGGCGCGGCCACGGTGTTCCTCGAACCGGCCACCCGGGGGCTGACCATCACCAACACGGTGCGCACCGTGGCCGGCAGCAGCACGCGCATCAGCGCCCATCGCGCCGGCAACGATCGCGTGGTGGTCTCGGGCACGATCGGCGCGCGCGCCGGTACGGTGCGCTATCAACTCGTGGTCGGCGATCCGGCCACGTTCACCGGCGGGGCGTTCCGCGCCGCGCTGGAGGAGCAGGGCATCACGGTGGACGGCGCCCTGCGCGTGGGGCGCACCCCGGACAACGCGACGCTCGTGACGAGCTTGCCATCGCCGCCGCTGGCGCGCCTGATCTCGACAATGAACCGCGAGAGCATCAACATCTTTGCCGAACTCCTGTTCCGCGGCGCGGCGCGTGGCGCCGACAAGCAGACGCTGGGATCGGCCGAGAATGCATCGGCCACCCTGAACGAGTTCATGGTACGCCAAGTCGGTGCCGCGCCCGACGCGGTGAGCGTCACTGATGGCAGCGGCCTGTCCGTCCTCGACCGCGTCACCCCGCGCAGCCTGGTGCAGTTGCTGGCCCACGCCCACCGTGCCCCCTGGGGCAGCGCGTTCCACGCGTCGTTGCCGGTGGCCGGTGAATCCGAACTGCTGCGCAACCGCATGCGCGCCACGCCGGCCCAAGGCAACCTGCACGCGAAGACCGGCACGACGAACGACGTGATCGGCCTGTCGGGCTATGTGACCGCTGAAAACGGCGAAATCCTGGCCTTCGCGTTCCTGTACAACGGTAAGGATCGCTGGCACGCCCGCGAGACGATCGACGCCATGGGCCCCACGATGGCGGCGTTCTCGCGCGAGTGAGCGTCGGGTGGTCGCAGCTCTCGGCACCGCGTCGGCCGGCACTGAGCTGACGTTCGGTCGTTCGCTGGTTCACGCGAAGCTCGCGAAGGGCCGCGAAGGTTCGCGAAGAACAGCAACAAAAATGCTTCTGCCGTTCTTCGCGATTCTTCGCGGCCCTTCGCGCGCTTCGCGTGAACCTACGGTCCAGCCGCTACCGAGGAGCCGTTACCGCCGAGCCGCTACCGCCGAACCGTTACCGCGGAGCCGTTACCGCGGAGCCGCTACCGCTTGCCCCGCGACTTGCGGGCCTTGCCGCTCGGCAGCGGTCCGCGAACGGTGCGGGCGCCGGCTGACGGGTCGAGGGCGATGCCCTTGGCCACGCTCATGGCACGGACCATGGTGGTCGAGAACGACGCGCTATTGGAGCCGGCGACCACGGTGCTGTTGTAGCCGACCGCGAACGCCCCGCCGATGCCGCTGGGGGCGCCGGTGACGCTCCAGAGCAAGTCCGTGGTGCCGGTGGTCAGGGCGTTCCACGAGGAGCCGTTGTAGCGCAAAAGCGTGCCCTGTTCGCCCGTGGCGTAGAGATCAGCGGCGTTCGGGCCCCAGACCGACGTGAGTACCCGGCTGCTGCCGGTCGAAATCGACGACCACGACGTGCCGCTCAGGGAGAACGCGACCCCGCTGCTCCCCGACGCCGCGGCGCCGACCGCGGTGGCGCCCGTGCCGCTCGACCAGACGCCGGCGAGCGTGCCCGTCGTGTTCACGTTGACGGTGCTCCAGCCACCAGTGCTCAGCCGGAGGGCCGCTCCATTCTCGCCCGTGGCGACGATCTCCGTGGGCGACGAACCGTGAATGGCCCACAGCGCATTGCTGCTCGTGGCGGCAACGGCCCACGACGAGCCGTTGTAGCGGACGACCTCACCCGCCGCCGTCACCGCGTACACATTCGATCCGCTGGTGCCCCACAGACCGTACACGCTGGCGGTGGACGGGAAGCTCATGGCCGTCCACGTTGCGCCATTGAAGCGCAGCATGGTGCCGTTGTCGCCGGCCGCGAAGGCTTCGGTGCTGCTGGCACCCCAGACCGCGTTCAGCGTGGCCGTGGTCGGCGTGGCCTGTCGCGCCCACACCGATCCGTTCCACCGATAGATGAATCCGAATTCGCCGACCGCCCACGCATTGGTGGCTGACGTCGTCCAGGCGTCGATCAGGTCGGGAGCCAGTCCGACCGTCTCCCACGTTCCGGTCGCGAGACGCTGTACGCTGCCGCGCTGTCCGCCCGCCCACACCTGACCGGCGGCGTCGGCCGACACCGCGAACATGCGCGGGGTGTACGGCGTGGTCACTCGGGTGAGCGTGCCACTGTTCAGCAGGAGCAAGCCATCATCGCTGGCGATATAGAGCCGCGTATCGCTGGCCGACACCGCGCTGACGGCATACAGGTCGGCCACGATGCCGTTGCTGTTCACGGTCGTCCAAGTACCGCCGCTGAACGACAGGATCGTGCCGAACGCGCCGACGGCCACCACGTTGGAGCTGGTAATGCCCGACACGCCGCTGAGTGACTCGGTGGTCGGGACCGTCTGACGCGACCAGCTGCCATTGCCGAAGCGAAGCACTTCGCCGTTCGCGCCCACCGCGAACGCGATGCCACCGCTCGCCCATACACTGTTCAGCGTCTGCGTCGATCCGGTGCTGTTGACGCTCCACGCCGACCCATTCCAGCGCAGCGCGGTGCCATTCTCGCCTACCGCGAAGCCGCTGATCGTGCTCTCCATGAACACGCTGTTCAAGCGGTTCGTGGTACCCGAGCTCTCGATGCTCCAGATCGAGCCATCGAAGTGGATCGTGACCCCGTTCGTGCCCACCGCCATGACGTTGCTGGACGACGATCCGTGCACGGCCAGGAATTGCGTTCCGTACGAGGCGCCGCGTACGGCGACCGACCAGGTGCTGCCATTCCACCGGAACACGTCACCCACGCTGTTGACCGCGAAGGCACTGTTGGCGTCGATCCCGCGCAGCGAGACGACATCTTCGTAGAGCGCGCCGCCGAGACGCGTGGCGGCCCACGTCGTTGCGAGGCCGTTGGACACCGACACGAAGGCGGTATCACGCATCGTGGTGTCGGCCACCGACTGCACGATAACGCTGGTGCTGCCGAGCGCGATCGCCGTGACCTGTCCGGCCGCGCTCACGCTGGCTACCGCGCTGTTCGAGCTGCGATAGGTCACCGCCGTCGACAATGGGGCATCTGCCACCACCGTCGGTACCAACTGCACGGTTTGTCCGGCCAGCATGGCCGACGTGCCGGGCGTGACGCTGACCGACCGCACGACAGCCGCGACCGTGATCGTGGACGTCGCGCGGCGCGAGGTATCCGCGACGGCGACGGCGCTGACTTCAGCCGACCCGACAGCGATACCGGTTACGACACCCGTTGCCGAGACCGTCGCGACTGAGGCATTACTGCTACGCCACGTGACGGCCGTGGTGGCGCCGTTCTCCGTGGTGACGTTTGCGACGATCGTACGCGTACCACCCACGCCGACGGTGGCCGCCGCCGGTGAAACACTCACCGCGGCCGCATAGCGCACGGTGAACAACGACGTGGCGCGCTTGGTCGTGTCGGCCGCGGAGATCGCGGTGATGATAGCCGTACCGGCCGACACCCCACTGACCAGCCCAGACGATGACACGGCGGCGACCGTGGCGTTGCTCGACCGCCAGATCACCAACTGCGAAGCGCCGGGATCAGCAGTAAAGTTGACGCCGAGTTGGCGTGTGTCGCCGGTGAAGATCGTGGCGGCGGCGGGCGTGATATCGAGATCGCGTACCACCGGCACGATCGTGACGGCGGCCGTGCCGCGGCGCGTGGTGTCGGCGACGGACACCGCGGTAATGAGCGTGCTGCCCACTGAGACGCCGGTAACGACACCGGTCGACGAGACCGTCACGACGGCGTTGTTCTGGCTGCGCCACGTGAGCGCGGTGCTGAGGCCGGGCTCGAGATTGACCGAAGCGGCGAGCGTGCGCTGCTCGCCGGTGCCCATCGACAACGTAGATGGTGCGATGGCGATCGAACCCGCCGACGTCACGGTCACCTGCGCGGTAGTGGTCACACGGACATCGCCGACGGCATTCACGCGAATGATGGTGTTGCCGGGCGCCACACCGGTCACGATACCCTGCGTGTTCACCGCCGCGATCGACGGATTGTCGGAGAGCCAGCGGAGATCCAGCAACGCGCCGGCGTCAGCATCGACCGTGGCGTTGAGCGGCAGCTGACCCCCGGCGATCACCGATACCGCCTGCGGCGCGATCGTGATCTTGCGAACGGCGAGTACGCCGACGCTGATCTCGAGCACCAGATCGCCGGTGCGGGCACGAATCGTCGCTCGGCCCGGCGCACGCGCCGTGACCATCGCGGTCGACCCACTTCCCGCGACATCGGCGATCGTGGCATCGGAGCTCGTCCAAGTGACCGGTACGCCGGCGATCGCGTTACCCGACCGGTCGCGGGCCGTGACCGTGATCGATTGCGACGCGCCGACGGCATTCAGATTGAGTGCGCCAGTCGAACTCTCGAAACGCGTGGGCGTACCGCCGGTGCCGTTGCCGGAACTACCCGTGACGCCATCGGCCGGCACGGCGCACGCGTGCAGACCGATGGCGAGCATCGATCCGAGCGTGACCGGCGAGATCCAACGGGCTGCGCGACGAAGCGTCGAGCGCGAGCCGTACTTGTTCGGGGAAACACGCATGAGAACAGCACGCACCAGCGAAGGTCGAAGCGCGCTGCTGTGGAATCACGGGTACATCCCCGTCAATATCCGCAGCGCACAATGTCATCCAACTCACACTTTGGACGACCGATGCCGACGCGCGGCATCATTTCGCGCAGGCGTTTGTCAGGGATATCACGGCACGGGCACCGCCGTTACAGCGGAGGCGTCCGGGACAGTTTTTCGTCCCGAACGCTCAAGTTTTTCACTCACCGTGCACAAAAAACAGTGTGATACGGATGAGCGAACGGCGCCGTGACCCAGGTCACCGCGCCGTTCGCCTTCGTCACGACCGTGACACCTGCCCGCGGTATCGCGAGGCGATCGCGAGGCTAGCGCGATGACTTGCGTTTGCGTGCGATGCCGTGTGGCTGCGGACCGCGGCGTACGCGAGCGGAAGCAGACGGCTCGAGTGACCCGAGTGCTGGCGCATCCGATGTCGCGCGAATGGCCGCACGAAACGCCGAGGATCCACTCGCGGCGACGATCGTGCTGTTGATGCCGACCGCAAATCCTGCGGACGCATTCGGTGCACCCGACACGCTCCACAGCAGGTCCGTCGTCCCGGTGGGCATCGACGTCCACGTATTGCCGTTGAAGCGCAGGATCGTACCGTTGTCGCCCGTTGCGTAGAGATCGAATTCACTCGGGCCCCAGAGCGCCGTGAGCGCTGGCGTCGCGCCCGGCTGCAGCGACGACCACGCGGTGCCGTTGTAGCGGTAGGCGATACCGGTCGTACCCGCGGCGTTCGCGCCGTCGGTGAACACGTTCGTGGCGGCCGTGAGCCAGATGCCGGCCAACGTGCCGGTGGCAGGTGCGGGGAGTGCCGTGAAGACCGCACCGTTCAGTCGCCAGACTGCGCCATTCTCGCCAGCGGCATACACGTCGGCCGCCGATGTCCCGTAGACCGCCCACAGCGGCGAAGGGGCGGTGGTCAGCAGCGTCCACGCCGATCCGTTGAAGCGATAGATCTCGCCGGCCTTCGTGGTCGCATACACGTTGCCGCCGTTCGTGCCCCAAAGCGCCGAAACCGTACTCACACTGGGAAAGGCCATCGGCACCCACGCGCTGCCGATCAGTCGCAGCATGATGCCCGATTCGCCGCCGATGAACCCCTCGCCGGTCGTGGTCGTCCACACGCTCGTGAGCGTAGCCTGCGTGGGCACCGTGACTTTGGTCCAGTTGCTGCCGTTCCAGCGATACACGAACCCGAACTCACCGACCGCCAACGCGTTATCGGCCGCGGCCGTCCACACGTCGAGCAGATCGGGCGCCAAATTGTTCGTGGTCCAGGTGGCCCCGCCACCGTCGGCACTGCGTAGCACCGATCCCCGTTCGCCACTCGTCCATGCGGTACCCGTGGCATCCACGCTCACACCAAACAGCTGCGGCGCATACGGGGTGCTCACCAGCGCTGCAGTGATGCCATCGAGCTGCGCGACACCGCCGTCGCCGACCAGATAGCGACGTCCACCGTTGGCGGCCGAGCCGCTCACGTGGTACAGGTTGCCGGCCAATCCGCCGACACCGAGCACCGACCACGCCGTGCCGTTCCAGCGCAGGAGCGTGCCGTTGGTGCCCACGATGACCACATCGGCGGCGCTGTTGCCGTGCACGCCGTACAGCAGCTCCGAGCTCGGCACCGCTACGCGCGCCCACGTGGCCCCCACGCGACGCAGGACTTCCGTATTCGCGCCCACGGCATACACCACGTTGTCGCCGCCCCAAACGCCGTTCAGGGTCTGCGTGGAGTTGGTGGTTTCCGTGCTCCATGTGTTGGTGGCCAGCTGCAGCACGGTACCGTTGTTGCCGGCCGCCCACGCCACGGTTTGGCTCTCTACCCAGACTGCGTTGAGCGTCTGGGTGGTGCCCGATGTCATCGCGCTCCACGCGGTGCCGTTCCAGCGCGCTATCGCACCGTTGGTGCCCACCGCGATGATGTTCGTGGCCGACGAGCCATGCAGCGCCAGATAATCGGCACTGTTCGACAGCGACAGCGTCCACGTGGTGCCGTTCCAGCGATAGACGTCGCCTTGCAGGTCGATGGCAAACACGTTCGCCGCGCTCACCGCGAAGATCGACAACAGATCGTCGCGCAACACACCGCCCAGTCGCGTCGCGCTCCACGCCGCGGCCAGTCGAGGCACGACATTCAGCGTCACCGTGTCGCGTTTCGTGCCATCGGCCACCGACGTGGCGGTGATCAGCGTGCTGCCCACGCTCACCGCGCTTACGACTCCCTGCGCCGAGATCGTGGCGACACCACCCGCGCTGGAGCTCCAGGTCACGCCGGTGGCGACACCGGGATCCGCACTGACGACGGCCGTGAGCGTGGTGCTGGTGCCGGGATTAATGCCGACGTTGCGCTGCGCAATGCTCACCGTGACCGGGCGCGCGGCTACGGTAATCGCACTGGTGGCGCGGCGCGTGGTATCGGCGGTGGAGAGTACCGTGACGGTGGTGCTGCCCAGCGCGATGGCGGTCACGAGGCCGGTGGCGCTCACAGTGGCGGCGGCCGGATTGCTGGAACGCCAGGTCACCGTCTGCACCGCACCGGCGTCGGCGGTGACCGTCGCGGTGAGTTGCTGTGAGGCGCTGATGAACAACGATGCCGTGGTCGGCGACACGGCGACGGTGCGCACGACGGGCACCACGTTGACGGTCACGGTCGCGCGCAGGGTGGTGTCTCCGACCGCAACGGCGGTGATGGTGGCCGTGCCCTGCGCCACACCCGACACCACGCCAGCAGCCGATACCGTGGCGATGGTGGCGGCACTGGTTCGCCACGTCACCGTGGTGGGAAGTCCGGCGTCGATTTGTACGGTGGCCTGCAGCGCCTGCGTCTGCGCCGTGCCCAGCGACACCGCGGTCGGACTGACGGTGATGTTGCGCGCCGCCTGCACCGTGATCGTGGCCGTCGTGCTCACGCGCGTGTCGGCCGCGGCCGTGGCGCGGATGGTGGCCGTGCCGATGCCGATGGCCGTGACAAGTCCGGTACTGTTCACCGTGGCCACGGTGGGTGACTCGCTGCTCCACGTCACGCCGGTGCCGGCGCCATTGATGGCATCGACGCCGGCGCTGAGCGATTGCGTTTCGCCCACGCGAATGGTGGCCGTGACGGGCGTGACGGTCACGCCGCGCACCGTGGGTGGATTCACGACGACCGGCGGCCCGGAGGGATCGCCGCCGCCACCGCACGCCGCCACCGCGAGCGTAAGCGCGACGGAGCGGACACGACGTAGGCTCGACGTGAAACGGATCCGGGAAGACGACAGGGCTGAGTGCATGGCGTGGCGAGAGTGACAGGCGAGCCGACCCGGACGACAGCGGGTACCCCGAGAGTCGGAGTACCCGCGGCTACTTACGCCGGCGGAATGGTGACCGTGCTGAATTCCTGCGTGTCGCGCGGCGCGGTCATGGCCGCCGGATTGAGGATCTCGTCGAGCTGCTCGCGCGTGAGCAGCTTGCGCTCGAGCACCAGGTCGAAGACGCCGCGTCCACTGGCGAGGGCCGTCTTCGCAATGTCGGTCGCGATTTCATAACCGAGCACGGGCACCAACGCCGTCACGATGCCGATCGAATGCTCCACGAAGTAACGCATGCGGTCGGCATTGGCGGTGATGCCGGTTACGCACCGCTCACGCAGCACGAGGCACGCGTTGCGCAGCATGTCGATGCCGCGCAGCAATCGATACGCGATCACGGGCTCGAACGCGTTGAGCTGCAGCTGCCCCGCTTCGGCCGCCATCGTGACCGTGACGTCGCCGCCGATCACTTCGAAGCACACCTGATTCACGACTTCGGGAATGACCGGGTTCACCTTGCCCGGCATGATCGACGAGCCAGGCTGCATCGCCGGCAGGTTGATCTCGCCGAATCCGGCTCGCGGCCCCGACGACAGCAGGCGCAGATCGTTGCAGATCTTCGACAGCTTGGTAGCCGTGCGCTTCATGACGCCCGAGAGCTGCACGAAGGCGCCCGTGTCGCTGGTTGCTTCCACCAGGTCGAACGCCGTGATCACGGGGACCTCGGCGATCACGGCGAGATGTTTGCACGCCAGCGCCGCATAGCCCGGCGGCGCATTGATCCCGGTGCCGATCGCGGTCGCGCCAAGATTGATCTCGCGAATCAACGACTGGGCTTCGCCCAGGCGGTCCACGTCTTCCTGCAGGGTATGCGAAAAGGCCATGAACTCCTGACCGAGCGTCATCGGCACCGCATCCTGCATCTGCGTGCGCCCCATCTTGATCAGCGGCGCGAACTCGACGCCCTTGGCGCCGAAGGCATCCGCCAGGCGCGCCAATTCAATGCGGAAGCCCGACAGGCTCTTGTGCAGCGCAATGCGCACCGCCGTGGGATACACGTCGTTGGTGGACTGGCTGAGATTGACGTGATCGTTGGGTGAGATCACGTCATACGCGCCACGTTGCTGATTGCTGAGCTCGAGCGCGCGATTCGCGATCACTTCGTTGGCGTTCATGTTGGTGGAGGTGCCGGCCCCTCCCTGAATCATGTCTACCAGAAAGTGCTCGTGATGACGGCCGGCGCGTATTTCGCGGGCGGCGCGGATAATCACATCGGCATGCTCCTGTTCCAGCAGACCGAGTTCGAGGTTGGTTTGCGCGGCCGCCTCTTTCACTGCCGCCAACGACTCGATCAGCACCGGGAATTCTCGAAGTGGAATGCCGGTGATGGGGAAATTCTCGAGCGCGCGCAGCGTCTGCACGCCGTACAGCGCTTCATAGGGCACGTCGCGCTCGCCAAGCAGGTCGTGTTCCTGGCGGGTGCGGTGGCCGCCGAAGCCAAGCGTGCGGCCGCGGCCCACGAGTGTGGCATCGGCACGGCGCAGACGTGCCGAAATCGCGCGAGCGGCACGGGCCACCAGCGCTGCGTAGAGCTGCGGCGCTTCACGCGTGATGTCGTCGAGCTGATCGCGGGCCAGCACCATCGCGGTGCCCGGCATGATCACGCGCGCGGTGGTGCCGTGGGCGGAGTCATCGAGCAGCAGGCCTTCACCGACCGCTTCGCCGGCACCCAGGGTGACGAGGCGCGTGGTGCGACCATCCGACGACTTCTCGATGGCGACGGCACCGCTCAACAAGATCGCGAAGCGCTGGCGGGCTTCGCCTTCGTTGAAAATGGTGTCGTCAGGGACGAGCGTGAGCGGCGTGACGTGCCGCGAAAGCTTCCAGAGGTGCGCGTCGGTGAAGCCCTCGAGAAACGAGGTCGCGCGCAGCGCATCGGCGATTTCGGCCGGAGTGGTCATGGGGGGGAGTAAAGGTAGGATGCTACTGTAAAGAAGGTGCCCGACAAACCTGCCTCTCGCCACCAGTCGCTTGCTGCGATATCGTCGGTTTGATCACCAGAAGACCATTCGTGGTACCCTGTCGTCACCCGACCCTGTTCCGGAGCCTCACGTGCCTTTGTCCCGTCGCGACTTTCTCGAGCGCTCCGCTGCGCTGGCCGCAGCCGGCTTCGTTCCCCGTCTGCCCGACGACTTCGGGCAGGAACTGGGCCACACGGCGTCGGCGCCGGCCACGATCCCCGAATTCCGCGGGCGCCCGTTGGTGGTGTCGTCGTCGAACGGCATCAAGGGCGTGAAGGTCGCCTACGACAAGATGCTGACCGGCGAAGACCCGCTGGACGCCGCGATCGCCGGCGTGAATCTAGTGGAGCTCGATCCCACCGATCAGTCGGTGGGGCTGGGCGGATTGCCAAACGAGGAAGGCGTGGTCCAGCTCGATGCGTCGTGTATGCATGGCCCGACGCGCCGCGCCGGCTCGGTGGCGGCGATCGAGGGGATCGCCACGCCGTCGCTGGTGGCCAAGGCGGTCATGGACTACACCGATCACGTCATGCTGGTGGGCGCCGGTGCCACGAAGTTCGCCAAGGCGATGGGCTTCAAGGAGCAGAATCTGCTCACCGAGCAGTCGCGCCAGGACTGGATGCGCTGGAAGTCGCGATTGAACGCCAACGACGCGTGGCTCAATCACGACGAGGACATCAAGATCAAGTTCACGACGGGTACGATCAACATGAACGCCGTGAACGGCGCGGGAGACATCGGATCGGTGACCACCACCAGCGGCATGGCGTGGAAGGTGCCCGGCCGCATCGGCGACTCGCCGGTGATCGGCGCCGGGCAGTACTGCGACAACCTGGTCGGCGCCGCCGGCAGCACGGGACGCGGCGAGGCCAACATCAAGACCTGCGCGTCGTTCCTGATCGTGGAGTTCATGCGCCAGGGGCTGACGCCCGAGGCGGCCTGTCTCAAGACCCTCGAGCGGGTCGTGGCCATGACGGAAGCCCGCCTGATGGGCCCCAACGGCCGCCCCAAGTTCGATCTCGAGTTCTACGCCCTCACCAAGGACGGACGCTTCGGCGGTGCCACGCTGTATTCGGGTGGGAAGTTCGCGGTGTGCGACGAAAAGGGGGCGCGGCTGGAGGAGATGGCGTACCTGTTCAAGCGGTGAGGGCTGGAGCTGACGTTCCTAGGGTGAAGACACCCTAGGAAGCAGCGGGGAGGGTATCAGGGGGGAGTTCAAGGGGTCAG
>NZ_JANPLK010000004.1 GCF_031426495.1 Gemmatimonas sp.
CGGCGGCGGTGTGCGCGTCATCGATCCGTCGCATCACCTGTTCACCATCACGGACGACCGCGAGTTCAACGTCGAGTTGTACGTGAACAAGGGACGGGGCTACATCGAGAGCGATCAGCATCCCGCCGACAAGAATCTCTCCGTCGACGTGGTGCGTATCGATGCCATCTATAGCCCGGTGCGCCGCGTCAACTTCGCCGTCTCCGAGACGCGCGTTGGACAGCGTACCGACTATGACCGTCTCACGCTGACCGTCGAAACCAACGGCACGATGTCGCCCGAGGAAGCGGTGAGCTACGCAGCAGCGCTGGCCCAGACCCACTTCCAGTATTTCGTGGGCTTCGGGTCGTCGGCTTCCGCACAGCCTGGCGCAGGGGGCGACGGCTCCAACAGCGACGCGCTGCGCTTGGCCGAACTGTTCCGCACTCCGATCGACGATCTCGAACTCTCGGTTCGCTCGGTCAATTCACTCAAGAACTCGAACATCCGCTCGCTCGGCGATCTGGTTCGCCAGACCGAGGCGCAAATCCTTCAGGTCAAGAACTTCGGCAAGAAGTCTCTGCAGGAAATCGCCGCGCTGCTCGAGAAGGAAGGGCTCAATTTCGGCATGCGATACGAGGAGAGCACAGATGGTGTGCGTATCCTCGATATGGGCACCCCGCCCAGCCGCGCGGCCGAGAACGCGCCTGACGACGAAGACGACGAGGAGTAATTCCCATGCGCCATCGCAAGGCAAACCGCCAACTTCGGCGGACGAGTGAGCAGCGCCTCGCGCTGCTTCGCAACCTCGCTACCTCGCTCATTGAGCAGGGTGCGATCGAGACGACTGAGGCGAAGGCGAAAGAACTCCGCCCCTTCGTTGAGAAGCTGATTACAAAGGCCCGGACCGGCACGCTCCACGCGCGCCGCCTGGCTGGCAAGCACGTCCACAAGCGTGAGGCGGCCGACAAGCTCTTCCAAGAAATCGGCCCCATGTTCGCCACGCGACCGGGCGGTTATACGCGCATTCTCAAAACCGGCCACCGCAAGGGTGACGGTGCGGAAATGGCGCGGATCGAATTGGTCCAGAGCTGAGGATATCGGACATGGCTATCGATAGACACCGCTGCTACGTCTGCGACAAGGGCGTTGCCTTTGGAAACAGCGTCTCGCACGCGAACAACAAGACGCGCCGGACCTGGAGACCCAATCTCCAAGTGGTGCGTACCCTCAG
Organism: Gemmatimonas sp.; assembly: GCF_031426495.1. NCBI lineage: Bacteria > Pseudomonadati > Gemmatimonadota > Gemmatimonadia > Gemmatimonadales > Gemmatimonadaceae > Gemmatimonas > Gemmatimonas sp. The sequence goes on from NZ_JANPLK010000004.1 coordinate 1,214, forward strand.
CGAAGGGAAGGTCATCAAGGTCAAGGCCTGCACGCGGTGCATCGCGGCCGGTAAGATCACCCGCGCGCCGCGCGGTCAGGTTGCCGTCGCGTAACTCGCGTACGGTGACGTCTCAGCGGGGAGCTCGCAGTTGCCGGGCTCCCCGCTTTGTACATATGCCTTCCGTTGTCGCCACTCACGACTCCTGACTTCCGACTGAGTACTCTGTTGAAGACTGCACTGATCACCGGGATTACCGGACAGGACGGCTCCTACCTCGCCGAGTTACTGCTCGCCAAGGGCTACCGCGTCGTCGGCGTTGTGCGTCGCTCGTCCACGACGCCCTATGAGCGTATCGCCCATCTCGTCGATCGCGTCGAACTCGTGTCGGCCGATCTGCTCGATCAGACGTCGCTCACCGACGTCGTACATGAAACGCAGCCCGACGAGATTTATAATCTCGCCGCGCAGAGCTTCGTACAGACCTCGTGGACCCAGCCCGTGCTCACTGGTGAATTCACCGCGCTCGGTGTCACCAGGATGCTGGAGGCGATGCGCAAAGCTGCGCCCAAGTCGCGCTTCTATCAGGCCAGCTCCAGCGAGCAGTTCGGAAAGGTCGTTGAAACGCCGCAGCGCGAGTCCACGCCGTTCTATCCGCGCTCGCCGTACGGCGTCGCCAAGGTCTACGGCCACTGGATCACGGTGAATTATCGCGAAAGCTTCAACCTCTTCGCGGTCTCCGGCATTCTGTTCAATCACGAGTCGCCGCGTCGCGGCCTCGAGTTCGTCACGCGCAAAATCACCGACGCCGTCGCCCGCATCAAACTCGGCCTGCAACATGAGCTGCGACTCGGCAATCTCGAGGCGCGTCGTGACTGGGGCTTCGCTGGTGATTACGTCGACGCCATGTGGCGCATGCTTCAGCTCGATGAGCCCGACGACTTCGTGATCGGAACGGGCGAGACGTACTCCGTACGCGATTTCTGCGGCGCCGCGTTCGGCGCCGTGGATCTCGATTATCTCGAGTATGTGAAGCAGGATGAGAAGTTCTTCCGGCCGGCCGAGGTGGATCTGCTGGTAGCTGATCCGTCGAAGGCCGAGCAACGGCTTGGCTGGACGCCCAAGGTGCCCTTCGCCGAGCTGGTGAGCATGATGGTTGCCGCCGATCTCGCGCGGTACGAACGCCAGCGGTGATGCCGTCGTGAAGCGCGTGCTCGTGACCGGAGCCGCCGGCTTCGTCGGGTCATATTTGCTCGAAGCACTTCGGGACGCAGGGGGCGAGCTGTTCGCGCTCGCCACTGATCCTCCCGGCGCGCCGGCCGCATTGGGCGGGGATGCCCAATGGTTATACGGTGACCTCCGGGACGCGGAGTACGTGGCGCATGTCGTAGCCACCGCGCGGCCCGATACGGTGATTCACCTCGCGGCGATCTCGCACGTGCCGACGGCGGCCGCTGATCCGGCGCTCGCGTGGGACGTCAACGTCACCGCGACCGCGCGCCTGCTGCACGCGCTCGGCCACGCCCGCGACGCCGGGACGATTGACCCCACCGTGCTGATCGTCGGCAGCGCCGAGCAGTACGGACGTCATGAGACCCATGAATTTCCGCTGCTCGAAAGCTCCGTGCAGGCCCCGCGAACGGTGTACGCTGCCACCAAGACCGCGCAGGAGGTGCTCGCCTTGCAAGCTTGGCGGGCGACGGGGCTCAACGTGGTCGTCGCGCGCAGCTTCAACCACAGTGGCCGAGGGCAGCCGACGCGATTCCTGCTCCCAGCATTGGTGCAGCGCGCGGTCGAACTCCGCGGCGCCGCGCCGGGAACGACCATGCCGGTTGGGAATCGCGCGCCGATCCGCGATTTCCTCCATGTAAGTGACGTCGTTGCTGCGTATATTTCACTCTGCCAACGGGGCACGCCTGGCGAGGCGTACAACGTGGCCAGCGGCACCGGGTGGTCGGTGCAGCAGATACTCGACCGGGTCTTGGCGCGTGCCGGTGTGCAGGCGACGCCCGTCGAAGATCCGTCGCTGGTACGCCCGGTTGACGTCCCCGTACTGATCGGGGATTCGCACAAATTGCAGCGCGCCACCGGATGGTCCGCCACGCGCGCTCTTGACGACATCATCGACGATCTCCTCCATGCCGCGACGCTCTGACCTGCAACGGATTCTCGTGATCGGCTCCGGACCGATCGTAATCGGACAGGCTGCTGAATTTGATTACTCCGGAACGCAGGCGATCAAAGCCCTGCGCGAAGAGGGGTACGAGGTCATCCTCGTGAATTCCAATCCGGCCACGATCATGACCGATCCGGAGTTCGCTGACCGCACGTACATCGAACCGGTCACGGCCGAGTTTGTCGAAAAGGTGATCGCGAAAGAGCGCCCGGACGCGGTATTGCCCACGATGGGCGGACAGACGGCGCTCAACGTCGCGCTCGCGCTGTACGACAGCGGGGTGCTCGACAAGTACGGCTGCGAACTCATTGGTGCCAACGCGCGCGCCATTCGCGTCGCCGAAGATCGCAAGCTTTTCGGTGAAGCCATGACGAAGATCGGGCTCACCTGTCCGACCGGCCGCACCGTCACCACGCTCGAGGACGCGATCGCTGGTGTTGAAGAGACTGGATTTCCGTCGGTTATCCGGCCGTCGTTCACGCTCGGCGGTACCGGTGGCGGCATCGCGTACAACCGCGAAGAATTCGAGACGATGGTGCGACGTGGTCTCGACTTGTCGCCCGTGGGCTCGGTGCTCATCGAGCGCTCGCTGCTGGGCTGGAAGGAGTATGAACTCGAAGTGATGCGCGATTGCGCCGACAACGTGGTGATCGTCTGTTCGATCGAGAATCTCGATCCCATGGGCGTGCATACCGGTGACTCGATCACCGTCGCGCCCGCGATGACGCTCACCGATCGTGAGTATCAGACCATGCGCGACGCGGCCGTGGCCATCATCCGCGAAATCGGGGTCGATGCCGGCGGATGCAACATTCAGTTTGCCGTGAATCCGGCCAACGGCGATTTGATCGTCATCGAGATGAACCCGCGCGTGTCGCGCTCGTCGGCCCTTGCGTCCAAGGCTACGGGCTTTCCGATCGCGCGTATCGGTGCCAAGCTCGCCGTGGGATACACGCTTGACGAAGTACCGAACGACATCACCAAGACGACACCGGCCAGCTTCGAGCCCGTGCTCGATTACGTGATCGTGAAGTGCCCGCGCTTCGCCTTCGAGAAGTTCACGTCGTCCGATCCGGGCCTGACCACGCAGATGAAGTCCGTCGGCGAGTCGATGGCGATCGGTCGCACGTTCAAGGAGGCCTTCCAGAAGGCGCTGCGCGCACTCGAGACGGGTCGCAGCGGCTGGACCGTCGGCGAGCGTCTCGTCGACGACCGACTCGTCGAGGGGTCGAAGGAGGAGCTGCGTGGCGCACTCCGTCGCCCGACGCCGGAACGCATCTATCAGCTCAAGCGGGCCATGCTGCTGGGCATGGGCACGGCCGAGCTGCACGAGATCACGGGTATTGATCCGTGGTTTCTCGATCAGTTGCACGAGCTGATCGTCGCTGAGGCGGAGTACCAGCAGAAGCCGTTGGTGGATGCCGATAGCATGCGTCGCATGAAGCGTCTCGGCTTCTCCGATCGACAGCTCGGTGCGCTGCGCGGTGGCACCGAACACGAGGCCCGCGCCATGCGCTGGTCGCTCGGCGTGCGCCCGTCGTACAAGATGATCGATACCTGTGCCGGTGAGTTTCCCTCTACCACACCGTATCTGTACGGCTGCTACGACGAGGAGAGCGAGGCGGCCACCGAAGGACGGCCGAAGGTCGTCATTCTCGGGTCGGGCCCCAATCGTATCGGGCAGGGCGTCGAGTTTGACTACTGCTGTGTGCGCGCCGTGTTGGCGCTGCGCGAGCGGGGATACGAGACCATCATGGTCAACTCGAATCCGGAAACGGTCTCCACCGACTTCGATATCTCCGACAAGCTGTACTTCGAGCCGCTCACGCTCGAAGACGTGCTCGAAATTGTGCATCGCGAGAATCCGCTCGGCGTCATCGTGCAGCTCGGTGGTCAAACGCCGCTCAAGCTCACGCGACCGCTCGAGGCGGCCGGTGTGCGCATTCTCGGCACATCACCCGACGCCATCGACATCGCCGAGGATCGTCGTCGCTTCGAAGCGATCGTGCGTGAACTCGGTATCGCGCAGCCGGCGAACGGAACAGCCACCAGCGTGGACGAAGCCGTCGAGATCGCCGATCGAATCGGGTATCCCGTGCTCGTGCGCCCATCGTACGTGCTCGGCGGTCGCGCGATGGAAATCGTCCATGACGCCGCGTCGTTGCGTGGTTACTTCGAACGTGCGGCACGCGTGAGCGAAGACCGCCCGGTGCTCGTCGACAAGTTCCTCGAGGATGCGTTCGAGGCCGACGTCGACGCGCTCTCCGATGGCACGAATGTGGTGATCGGTTCGGTCATGGAGCACATCGAGAGTGCCGGTATTCACTCCGGTGACTCCGCGTGCGTGCTGCCGCCGTATCTGATTCCGCAGGAAGCGGCCGATCAGATGCGCGCACACACCGTGGCCTTCGCCAAGAAGCTGGGCGTGGTCGGATTGATCAACGTGCAGTATGCCTACAAGGACGGCGTGGTCTACGTCATCGAAGTGAACCCGCGTGCCTCGCGCACCGTGCCGTTCGTGTCGAAGGCGATCGGCGTGTCGCTCGCCTCCGTCGCCGCGCGTCTGATGCTTGGCGAAACGTTGGCCGAGATCGGCTTCACCTCGGAAATCGTGCCGCCCTTCTTCAGTGTGAAGGAAGCAGTGTTCCCGTTCAACAAGTTCCGCGAGTTCGACCCGGTGCTCGGCCCCGAAATGCGCTCCACCGGTGAAGTCATGGGCATCGATGAAGACTTCGGCACGGCGTTCATGAAGTCACAGCTGGCCGCCGACAACGCGCTCCCGCGTATCGGTGCGGTCTTCATCACCGTCAACGATTCCGACAAGCCCAGCGCCGCGAAGTTGGCGGCGCGCTTCCACGAACTTGGCTTCACGCTCTACGCGACCAGCGGAACCGCGGCGTATCTGCGCGCGCGTGACATTCCCGTGCAGTCGGTGCTCAAGGTCAGCGAAGGCCGGCCGCACGGCGTCGATATGATCCTGAACGGCGAGATTCATCTACTCGTGAACACGCCGCTCGGCAAGCACGCGCAGGTCGACGACGAACGCCTGCGGCAGGCAGCGATCAGCAACCGCGTGCCGTATACCACCACGCTGTCCGCCGCCAGCGCCGCGGCCGAAGCCATCGCCGCGCGTCAGTCGCGTGAGCCGGGCGTGCGGTCGTTGCAGGAGTGGCACGTGATTCTCGCCGCGTCGCTGGCGGCCAACGCCGCGCCCATTGGTGCGGCGTGAGCATTCCCGGCATGATCGCTTCCGCCGGGCAGGGGCACGTCGCACTCGGCGTCGCGCTCGGTGACGGCGCGCTCGTACACGAGTCGGCGTACGTCGAGGCCGGTGCGGTGATCGGCGCGGGTACGCGCGTCTGGCATTTTTGTCACGTGCTCGGCGGCGCCGCCATCGGTGCGCGCTGTTCGCTCGGCCAGAACGTGGTGGTCATGAATGGGGTCGTCGTTGGCGACAACGCGAAAATCCAGAACAACGTGTCGTTATACGAAGGCGTGGAACTCGAGGCCGATGTCTTCTGCGGCCCCTCGATGGTCTTCACCAACGTCTACAACCCGCGTAGCGCGGTATCGCGCAAGAACGAGTATCGGCGCACACTGGTGCGCCGCGGGGCGACGATCGGGGCGAACGCCACGATCGTCTGCGGCGTCACGATTGGACGTTTCGCGTTCATCGGCGCCGGCGCCGTGGTCAATCGCGACGTGCCCGATTACGCGCTCATCGCCGGCGTGCCGGGCCGTGGCATCGGCTGGATGTCGGAAGACGGACACAAGCTCGAGTCACTGAGCCTGGCCGGTGCGGAAGGTGAGCGCGAACTGCTCCGCTGCCCGGGCACCGACGTGCGATACGAACGCCATGGCGACGTCGTCGTTCGCCTCGGGGGAACGGTATGACGGAGACCATCATTCCGGTCGGGCAGCGCATTCGGGTGGCGTTGCTGGGATGCGGGCGGATTTCCAGGAATCACTTCGAGGCGCTCACCAAGCTTCCGGGGCTGCAACTCGTTGCGGTGTGCGACATCATTGCCGAGCGCGCGCAGCTGGTCGGCACGCAGTACGATGTGCCGTGGTTCACCAGCTACGAGCAGATGCTGAGCGATGTCCCGAGTGACGCGGTCATCATCGCGACGCCGTCCGGATTGCATCCGCAGCACGGCATTATGGCCGCAAAGGCCGGCCGGCATGTGATCTCCGAGAAGCCGATGGCGATTTCGCTCGCCGCTGCCGACGCGCTCGTGCAGGCCTGCGACGACCACCACGTACACCTGTTCGTCGTGAAGCAGAATCGACTCAATCCGCCGATCGTACTGCTCAAGCGCGCGATCGATCGGGGGCGCTTCGGTCGGATCTACATGGCAAATTGTACGGTGCGCTGGACGCGTCCGCAGGACTATTACGACCAGGCGCCGTGGCGTGGGACGTGGGAGTTCGACGGCGGCGCGTTCATGAACCAGGCCTCGCACTACGTCGATCTGGTGCAGTGGCTCGTCGGCCCGGTCGAGAGCGTTATGGCCAAAACGGCGACGATGGCGCGACGCATCGAGGCCGAAGACAGCGGGGCGGCGGTCCTCAAGTTCCGCTCCGGCGCCATCGGCGTCATCGAGGTCACGATGCTCACCTTTCCACGGAATCTGGAAGGATCGATCACGATCCTCGGCGAGAAGGGCAGCGTGAAAATCGGCGGGACGGCTGTCAACAAGGTCGAACATTGGACCTTTGCCGATTACGATGACGACGACAAGCTCGTCGAACAGGCGAACACCAACCCGCCAAGCGTGTACGGTTTCGGGCACGAAGGGTACTACCGCAATGTCGAGTCGGTGCTGCGCGGCGACGCGCGCCCCGACACCGACGGTCGTGCCGGTCGCAAGTCGCTCGAACTTATTCTGGGGATCTACGAATCGGCGAAGACTGGCCGCGACGTGCCCCTGCCGCTTCGCGTCAACATCTGAACCAAACCGTCATGGCCGTTCCTCTTCTGGACCTCAAGGCGCAGCACGCCACCATCCGTGATGAAGTCGTCGCCGCCGTCATGGACGTCGTGGATCAGCAGGCGTTTATCCTCGGAGATCCGGTCGCGCAGCTCGAGTGCAGCGTCGCCGGCCTCTCGCACGTCAAGTACGCCGTCGGCTGCGCCAACGGCACCGACGCCTTGCTGATGGCGCTGCGCGCCCTCGATGTCGCAGTTGGCGATGAAGTGGTCACCACGCCGTTCACGTTCTTCGCGACCGCTGGCGCCGTGCACAACGTCGGCGCGCGCCCGGTGTTCGTCGATATTGATCCGCGCACATTCAACATTGCGCCCGACGCCATCCGTGACGCTGTTGGTGCAAAGACCAAGGCTGTCATCGCGGTTGACCTGTTCGGTCAGATGGCGGCGATTGAGCAGGTCAACGACGCCGCCCAAGGACGGCCGGTGATCGAAGACGCCGCCCAGTCGATCGGGGCGAGCCGGCTGATCAACGGTGCCACGGTGATGGCCGGTGAGGCCGCGACCATCGGCACGTACAGCTTCTTTCCTTCGAAGAATCTCGGCGGGTACGGCGACGGTGGCATGATGGTCACGCAGGACGACGCGCTCTTCGAGGCGCTCATGAAGCTGCGTACCCACGGCAGCCGCCGGACCTACTTTCACGAGATCGTCGGCTACAACAGCCGCCTGGATGCACTGCAGGCGGCCGTGTTACGCGCCAAGCTGCCGCATCTGGAGTCGTGGAGCGCGGCACGTCGCCGGAACGCCGCCTATTACGATGCGGCGTTTGCCGATCTTGCCGATGTCGTCACACCGTTCATCGATTCCGCCAACACGTCGATCTATAACCAGTACACGATCCGGGTGCCCAAGCGCGATGCGCTCCAGGCGCACCTCAAGGATCGCGGGATCGGCTGCTCGGTGTACTATCCGCTCCCGCTGCACTTGCAGCCGTGCTTCGCGTATCTCGGGTACCAGCAGGGGCAATGCCCCGAATCGGAACGCGCGGCGCTCGAGGTGCTGTCGCTGCCTGTTTTCCCCGAGCTCACCACTCTGCAACTCGATGAAGTGATCGGGGCAGTGCGAGCCTTCTTTGGACGCTGAGGCGTACGACATGGCCGATTCCCCGTCGATGAAAGACCACCTGCTCTCGAAAATTCAGGACCGCACCGCCGTCATCGGCGTGATCGGTCTGGGCTACGTCGGGTTGCCGCTCGCGATGGAGTTTGTGCACGCGGGCTTTCGCGTCATCGGGTATGACGTGAGTCAGCGGGTGATTGATCTGCTCATGGCCGGTCAGTCACACATTCAGGACATCCCGAGCCAGGTCGTGCAGGAAGCGGTGGCGGCCGGAAGTTTCGTGGCGACGGCCGTCGAGTCTCGCATCGGCGAGTGCGACGCCATCTCGGTGGCCGTGCCCACTCCGCTGTCCAAGACGCGTGATCCCGACATGGCCTTCGTGCTCGCCGCCGCCGACGCCATCGCGCGGCAGGCGCATCCGGGCATGTGCGTGGTGCTGGAAAGCACCACCTATCCGGGCACCACGCGCGAATTGCTGCAGCCGCGGCTGGAGGCGATGGGGCTCACGGTCGGCACGGATGTGTTCGTGGCGTTCAGTCCCGAGCGCGTCGACCCGGGTAATCCGATCTACCAGACCAAGAACACCCCCAAGGTGGTCGGCGGCGTCACGCCAGCCTGTGTCGAGGTCGCCAGTGCGCTCTACGCGAGCTGTATCGACGTGGTCGTCCCGGTCTCTTCGCCGGAAGCCGCTGAGCTCGTCAAGCTGCTCGAGAACACGTTCCGGGCCGTGAACATCGGCCTGGTGAACGAAATCGCGATCGTGTGTGACAAACTGGGCGTGGATGTCTGGGAAGTCATCAACGCCGCCGCCACCAAGCCGTTCGGGTTCATGAAGTTTACGCCGGGCCCCGGCATCGGGGGCCACTGCATTCCGCTCGACCCGCACTATCTCGCCTGGAAGATGCGCACCCTCAACTACAAGACGCGCTTCATCGACCTCGCCAGCGAGATCAATTCCAATATGCCGCAGTGGGTCGTCCAGAAGGTGGCCGATGCGCTCAACGAGGTCCGCAAGGCAGTGCGCGGCAGTCGCGTGCTCGTGCTCGGCGTGGCCTACAAGCGCGACATCGATGACGTGCGCGAAAGCCCGGCTCTCGACGTGATCCGCCTGCTCGAGGAGCGTGGCGCCCACGTGGAATTCCACGACCCGTTCGTGCACGAGTTCCGTGAGGACGGGCATAGCCGCAAGGGTGTCGAACTCAGCGACGAAATGCTCCGGTGGGCGGACGCGGTCGTGGTCGTCACGGATCACAAGCACGTCGACTACCAGCGCGTCGTGGATCACGCGGCATTGCTCGTCGACACCCGAAACGTCACGGCCGGGCTCAAGCCCGGGCGTGCTCGCATTATCCCACTGGCGTCCGGCACTCGGACCGTGGGCGCTGCATCATGAACCGAGCTCCCGTTGGCGGAAAGGATCCGCGTTCGGTGCGTCGGGTACCAGAGTCCGCATGAGTCACCGACTGTCTCGCGTTGAATTTCGCCTGTTGATGCTGCTCGGCGTTGCCGCAGCATTGGCCGGCTGTTCTCGCGGTTTCCAACCTCGCGATTACGCGAATCCTGAAGCGCTCTTCCGTGCATCCCTGCTGGAGTTCCAGCGGCAGAAGTGGGACAACGCGAAGATCGGCTTCGAGCGCCTGACCAGTGATCTGTCGGCGCGTGATCCGCTATTGGCTCCAGCGTACTTCTATTTGGCGCTGTCACACGAGCGACAGAAGGAGTACCTGCTCGCGGCGCAGGCGTTCGAACGGATCACCGATGGTTTCCCCGACGACACGCTCGCGCCGACCGCGATGCTGGGCGTCGGCCGTAGCTACCAGAGTCTGTGGCGTCGACCGTCCCTCGACCCCGAGAATGGGCAGAAGGCCGTCTCGATCCTTCGGGCGCTCCTGTCGTCCTATCCTGAGAGCAAGGAGACGGACGATGCCAAGAAGCGCATTGTCCAGCTCGAAGAGTGGATGGCGCAGAAGGACTACGACACCGGCGTGCATTACGTGCGCGTCCGTCGCTCCATCGACCCGGCGATCATCTACTTCAAGGATGTCGTCACCACGTACCCGAGCACAAAGGCGGCCCGCCTCTCGTGGCTGCGGCTGCATGAGCTGTACACAAAGATCCGCTGGAAGGAAGATGCCGCGGAAACGTGTACCGCCATGTGGCGCGCGTACCCAGGTGATCCGTTAGTCAAGGCCTCCTGCGGCGCCCAGCCCGCCGATTCGGCCACCGCCGCCAAGGCGCCGCCTCCGGCGGTCATGTCGCCAGTCGCCTACGCACGCCCAGGTCCGGTGCGTCGCGGATGACCCGCACGGCCTGACGTCGATGCGCATCGGCATCCTTGGCGGAAGTTTTGATCCGCCGCATGTCGGCCACCTCCTGGTGGCGCAGGATGCCCTCGACGAGCTCGCGCTCGATCGTCTGCTCGTCGTGCCGGCGGCCCAACAGCCGCTCAAGGGCGGGAACCAGACGCCCACCGCGCACCGGCTGGCGATGGTTGAGGCCTGCTTCGGCGGGATCCCGCGCATCGAGGTCGACCCCATCGAAATCGATCGGGGCGGGTTATCTTTCATGGTTGACACCGTGGAGTCTCTGCGCCGACGTTGGCCGTCGGCGATGCTTCACCTGCTGGTCGGCGATGACGTGGTCTCCACGTTGCCGCGTTGGCGCGAGGTGACTCGGTTGTTGTCGATGGTGCAGCTGGTTGTGCTGCACCGCGCCGACCGAGGTCACGATGTCGCCGCGCTCGCCGGCCCGCTGGCAAGCATCGGAGCATCGACGGCACGACGACTGGCGACGCGACGCGTCGACCTGTCATCAACCGAAATCAGGGCACGGGTACGGGACGGGCGCTCCATTCGGGGCTTCGTTCCGGACCCCGTGGCGACGTACATAGCGACCACCGGACTGTATCTCGAGAATTCCCGGGAGTTGTCGACTGCGGAGGGCCCAGCGCGCGCCTGATGGCGAACGGGGACTTCGCGGTCGCGACGCCCTTGCCATGAGGTTCGTATGCTGAAGGGCTTGATTGGACGTGTGTTCGGCACACGTCATGAACGTGAGCGGAAGCGGGTGCAGCCGGTGCTGTCCGAGATCCATGAGATCGAAGCGCGCCTCGCCTCGTTGTCCGACGAAGAGATCCAAGGGCAGACCGCCAAGTTCCGCGGCATGCTGGCCGAACGCACCGGACCGATCGAACAGCGGATCGCCGAACTCAAGGCCGCCAAGCACGATTCCGCCGATGCGGCGGATCGTGAACGCATCGATCTCGAACTGCAGGGTGCCGATGGTCGCGGCGGCGTGGAAGGCGAGCTGCGCACGGCCATCGCCGACGTGCTCGACGAGCTGCTCCCGGAGGCCTTCGCCACCGTGCGTGAGGCCTGCCGGCGACTCAAAGGCTCTACCGTTCTGGTGACGGGCAACGAGATCACGTGGGACATGGTGCCGTACGATGTCCAGCTGATTGGTGGTATTCAGCTGCACCTCGGCCGCATTGCCGAAATGGCGACCGGCGAAGGCAAGACGCTCGTCGCCACGCTCCCGATGTATCTCAATGCGCTGCCGGGACGCGGCGCACATCTCGTGACGGTGAACAACTATCTCGCCCGTCGCGATTCGCAGTGGATGGGGCACCTGTATCGGTGGCTGGGACTTACGGTCGGCTGCCTCGACGACACCGAGCCGGGTACGTACGAGCGTCGCGCGGTGTACGGCTGCGACATTGCGTACGGTACCAACAACGAGTTCGGCTTCGACTACTTGCGCGACAACATGGTGGTCTCGCTTGAGCAGCGCGTGCAGCGCACGCACATCTTCGCGATCATCGACGAAGTGGACTCGATCCTCATCGATGAAGCGCGGACGCCGCTCATTATCTCGGGCCCGGTGGGCAACGAGAGCGACGGGCGCTATGCGGAGTTCAACACCGCGGTCGAGCGTCTCGTGCGTCGCCAGTCCGAGCTGGTGAACACGCTCGTCGGAGAAGGCGAGCGCGCGCTCGAGACGAAGGACGAGCAGGACGCCGCGCTCAAGCTCTACAAGGCGCAGCTTGGCGGCCCGAAGAACAAGCGGCTCGTGAAGGCGCTGCAGGAATCCGGTGTGAAGCAGCTCGTACAGCGCATGGAGCTCGACATCATTTCGGACAAGAAGCTCCCGATGAGCAAGCGGACGTATCGAGAGATCGAGGACGACCTGCTCTACGTGCTCGATGAGAGGGGGCACACCGTGCACCTGACCGAGCAGGGGCTCGACTATCTGTCGCCCGAGGCGCACGACCAGTTTGTGCTCCCCGACATCTCGCTCATGATCGGCAAGCTCGATCGCGATCATGACATCTCCGCCACGGAACGCCTCGAGCAGCGCAACGCGATCGAGCGCGAGTACGCGCTCAAGAGCGAGCGGTTGAACATCATCCATCAGCTGCTGCGCGCGCATGCCCTGTACGAGCGTGACGTAAACTACGTCGTGCAAGAAGCGCAGGTGCTCATCGTTGATGAGTTCACCGGCCGTACCATGCCCGGTCGCCGGTGGAGCGAGGGGCTGCACCAGGCCGTCGAAGCCAAGGAGCGCGTGCAGGTCAAGGGCGAGACGCAGACGCTCGCCACGATCACGATTCAGAACTACTTCCGCATGTACGAGAAGCTGGCCGGCATGACTGGTACGGCCGAAACGGAAGAGAACGAGTTCCACGAGATCTACGGTCTGTCGGTGTCGGTGATTCCGACCAACAGGCCGATCGCGCGCGATGATCGCCAGGACTACGTCTACAAAACGCGTCGCGAGAAGTACAACGCGATCGTCGACGAAACGAAGCGACTCCACGAGCTCGGGTATCCCGTGCTGGTCGGAACGGCCAGCGTCGAAGCATCCGAAACGCTGGCGCGACTGTTCGCGCGCGCCGGGCTCAAACACAACGTGTTGAACGCGAAGTATCACCAGCGCGAGGCCGAGATCGTGGCGGGCGCGGGTCATGCGGGCGCGATCACGATCGCGACGAACATGGCCGGTCGCGGCACCGACATCAAACTCGGCGCCGGAGTCACTGAGGCGAAGGCTTCGACTGTCACCGATCCCGATGGCAAGGAGCTTGAGATCTCGGAGACCGGGGGATTGCATATCATCGGCTCCGAACGTCATGAATCACGACGTATTGATCGCCAGCTTCGTGGGCGGTCCGGCCGACAGGGCGACCCCGGCGCGTCGCAGTTCTTTCTGTCCCTCGAAGACGACCTGATGCGGCTCTTCGGGTCCGACCGGATTGCTAAACTGATGGATCGTATGGGCGCGCAGGATGGCGAAGTGCTCGCGCATCCGTTGATCTCGCGTTCCATCGAACAGGCACAGAAGCGCGTCGAACTGCAGAACTTCCAGTCGCGCAAGCGGCTGCTCGAGTACGACGACGTGATGAATCAGCAGCGCGAGGTGATCTACTCGCTGCGTGCCTTCGCGCTCGAGGGCGGTGAAGAGCTCAAGGGCGAGGCGCTCAAGATGATCGACCGCGGTGTGCAGCGTCGCGTCGAGCAGGCGCTGGCCACCTTCGACAAGCAGGAAGATTGGGACTTCGAGTATGTGCAGCAGGATCTCCTGATGCATTACATGCTCCAGGTGTCGGCCTTTGCCGAAGGCGCGCGTGCGGGCTCGGTGGAGGAGGCGCAGGCGATTGCCGTCGAGGCCGGGCGCGCGGCATTCGACCAGAAGCTCGATAGCCTGAACGCCGTCACCGACGAGAGCGGGCAGGGTTTCGCCGATCGTCTCCTCTCGCTCGTCACGCTCAACGTGATCGACGAGAAGTGGAAGGATCATCTCTATGATCTCGACCAGTTGCGCGCGTCGATTCACTATCGGTCGTGGGGCCAGAAGGACCCGCTCGTCGAGTACAAGCAGGATGCCTACACGATGTTCGAAGATCTCATGCACGATCTCGCGAACACGTTCACCGAACGCTTCCTCAAGGCGCAGTTGGTGTTCGAGCCGTCGCCGATGGAGAGTTTCGAGTCGGCACCGCCGATGGACGAATTCCCGCGGCAGGATACGCGTCCGACCAAGCGGTACAATGCTCTCGGCATTCTGGAGGACATCCCCGCCGAGGAACTCGAGCTCGTGGATGCGATCGACGAGGAGCTCGACGTTGATTTCGACGAGTCGACGGACGAAGGCATGGCGGAGCCGGCGCGGCCGATCGCGCGCGGTACCCCTGCCGTGGTCGGCGCCGGACCGGTGCGGTCTCTCGAGGTGGGTGGGGGAGCACTACCGCCAGGCTGGGAATCGACGCCGCGGAACAACGCCTGTCCCTGTGGCTCCGGGAAGAAGTTCAAGAAGTGCCACGGAGTGAATCTCTAGACGCTGCACGCCGGGTTGGGCCATCCTGACGCAGCCGCTGACAGGCTGCTGACGGCTAGGGCGCATCGTGGGGCAACCCACGAGCGGGCCCGGCCCGGCGCGACAGAGCGGAGAGGCAGGAGGGGTCGCGTCGGGTAGGCCGCCGGGGGGACCGGAGTCGGACGGCCAGGGCTGGTGGAACCCGAACCGGGAACATCTGGTATATTTACGGAATCCCCTTCCGTGAGCGCCTCCAATGCGTATGAGGTCTTTCTGCGGCCTATTGGCCGTACTTGCTCCCGCTCTGCCGTTGTCGGCACAATCCACCGGCGGCGACGGCTTCTTGTTCTCGCCACCGCATGCGACATGGTCTATTCGCGGCGGCTTCTCTCGGGCGAGCGCCTCCAGCGACGTGTTCTCCTTCGTCACCGATCGGCTTACCGTCGATCGCGGCGACTTCAGCGGTCTCTCGCTCGCGACCGATCTGGCCTTTCGTGTTCATTCGCGAGTCGACCTGCTGCTCGGCACCGGCATCAACACGCGCGTGAAGCGCTCCGAGGATCGCGACTTCATCGGCACCGATGATTTGCCGATCGAACAGCGCACGACGTTCCGGCGCATTCCGATCACGGCGGGGCTGAAACTGCATCTGCGTCCTGAAGGGCGCAGCATCAGCAAGTTGGCGTGGGTGCCCAGCAAGTTGTCACCGTACCTCGCGGCAGGTGGTGGGATGATGTACTACCTGTTCAAACAGGACGGGGAGTTCGTGGATTACCAGACGCTTGACGTATTCCGTACAGCGCTTAAGTCCACCGACGTGTCGGCCATGGCCTTCGGTTCCGTCGGGACGACGTATTCGTTGACGCCGCACATCGGGCTCAATGCGGAGTTGCGCTACGAGCATGCGCGTGGCGCGCTCAGCTCCGATTTTCGGGATTTCTCGCCGATCGATCTGTCCGGTGTCGGCCTGACCGCCGGCCTTCTCTTCCGCTTCTGAGGACGACCTCATGACTTCGATCCAACACGTTGGTGCACTGCGCACGGCGCGCGTCACGGCGATCGCATCGATGCTCGGCGCCGGAGTACTGTCGGCGCAGTCAGTCGCGGGGCAATCCGTTGACCCGCGGTTTCAGCCTTGGATGGGCTGCTGGACGCCGTCGGCGCAGTCGATAGGGTCTGGCGTTGGACAGACACCAAAGCCACCCTCCATGGCCTGCGTCGTGCCCTCGGCGACGATCGCCGGAAGCGTCGACCTCGTGGTATTCGACAGCGCTAACGTCGCGACGCGAGCCGCCGTGCCGCTTCCCGGTACGCGCATGCCGAAGTCGATCGACGGCTGCACCGGCACCGAGACGGCGACGTGGATGCCGGATGAGCGTCGACTTCTCATGCAGGCGGAGCTGTCCTGCGGTCGAGGCGCCAAGCGGCTCGAGACGGGATTGATGACGATGTCGTCGGCTGGTGAGTGGATGCAGGTGCAGCATCTCGACGTCGGCGGAAATTCTGCGACCTCGGTGATGACGCTGCGCTACGTCGTCGATTCCCTCGGCGAGTGGGCGCGCCTCGGCGCCAGTTCGGCCCCGTCCACGCCGTCGCTACGTCTTGCGGTCGGCGCCCCGTTACTCAACAGCGACGTGCTCGCGGTGGCGAAGCGTGCGCCGGCCGCTTTGACGGAAGCGTGGCTGACCGAAACACGGCAACAGTTCTCGGTGAACGGCAAGGAACTCGTGCGGTTGGCGGACGGAGGCATGCCGCCGCGCGTCATCGACCTCATGATCGCGATTTCCAATCCCGAAACGTTCGCCGTTCGCACACCCAGTGCAGATCGCAGTCGGCCCATGGCGGGGGATGTCCTCACCGGGGGGATCTCGAGCTCACGTCTGCGTGGCGGGTGCCGCCGGATGGATGATTTTTGTTACGGCCCTGGTGGTCTGGGTGCGTGGGGTCTCGGCTGGCAGTATGGCTTGAGCCCGTTCGACCCGTATAGCCTCCGATACGGCTACGGCGGACTCTACAGCCCGTATGGATTCGGCAACGGCTATTACCCGGGCAACACGCCGGTCATCATCGTGAATCGGGGTGACTCGGATCCGTCCGCCCGTGTGAATCTGGGGCGTGCGGTCCGCGGTGCCGGATACACGCGCGCGAACTCGGGCGGTTCGTCGTCTCCGGCTCCATCAAGCATCTTCGGGGGTAGTAGCCAGTCCGGCAGCAGCGGGGCTGGCAGCAGCGGCCCGAGCGGCAGCGGCACGGGTGCGGGAAGTAGCTCCGGTGGGGGTGACGCGGGTCGGACGGCGAAGCCGCGGGGCAGTGGCGGGAACTGATCGCTCGATGGGGCTAGGCATGGTCGAGTGAGGTTCAAGGGCGGGCAATCCTGATGGAATGCCCGCCCTTTTTTTGCTGCTCTGTCACATAATTGGTCATTGAGGTGTTGACACTCGGGCTCAGATGGGTTTATATCCCCGACCCGCCGAGACGGTTGAACGTAGCCGACTCGACCATGGCATTTCGATGCATGTGGCGTTGTGGGGGTTTTCGTTCACCGGCTCCGGCTGGTGTGTCGTTGCTTCAGCGGGCCGCAGTCTCTCAGGCATAGCCTAGCAGGGACCGGTGCGAAGCGCGGCAAGCGCTGTCCTCCAGTGGAGGCGCGGCGGCCGATCGGGCTGCGGGCGATGCGGTATTCGTGCTGGTCACGAACGCGCTTCGAACTCGTAAAAAAGCTCAACCGGACGCCTTGACGAGAGCAGCACGGCGGTTTATTAATACGATCTGCCGCAGAGAACGTGGCGAAACGAAAAAGGTAACTGACGCAACCGCAAGCGGTTGCGCTCACATAGCAGGGAAGTAGCATCGCTGTTTGACAATCGAAGTTCGAGATCGATGGATGTGTGGGACGGTATCACTGACCTGCGGCTTCTTCAGGGCTGCAGCGAGA
>NZ_JANPLK010000005.1 GCF_031426495.1 Gemmatimonas sp.
AACCGCGCGAGACACTCGCCTCCGGCCTCGCGCGCTGGGTCTTTTGGTTTCTGGCCAACGTTGGGTGGTGGCAACTTTTGGGGGTCGTGTTTCATGGGGTCAGGACTTCATGGGGTCTGTGTCGTTTAACGTAATTTTACAACGACTCTGACCCCTTGAAGTCCTGACCCCTTGAAACTCGACCGCCTATCGTTGCCACCACGCATCGTTGGCCAGAAACCAATCGACCGTGCGCGCGAGGCCGGAGGCGAGTGTCTCGCGCGGTTCGAAGCCAAGGCGCGCGGCGATACGCGACGGGTCGACCGCATACCGGCGGTCGTGCCCGGGGCGATCGTCGACGAAGGCGATCAGTGACGCACAATCGATGCCGCGAGCGGCCGGGCATTTCGTGAATCGTGTGGCCAGTGCTGCATCATGCGCGAACCGTTCGTCGAGCAGCGCGCACAGGTGGTGCACGATACTGAGGTTCCGGTGTTCGGCGCGACCACCGACGTTATACGTGATGCTCTCGTGAGGGCCGTGAAGGATCAGGTCGATCGCGGCGCAATGATCCTCCACATACATCCAGTCGCGGATCTGCTGTCCATCGCCGTACACGGGAATGCGTTTGCCCTGCAGCGCATTGACGATCGCGAGGGGAATCAACTTCTCGGGAAAATGATATGGCCCGTAGTTGTTCGACGCGTGGCTGATTGACGCGGTCATGCCGTAGGTGTGCGCGTATGCGCGCACGAAATGATCGGCGCTTGCCTTGCTCGCCGCGTACGGCGAATTCGGGGCAACGCGAGTCGTCTCCGAAAACGGCGGATCACCCACGTCGAGCGACCCGTAGACCTCATCGGTCGAGACGTGATGGAAGCGTGCGCCGGCGCGCCAGGCACCATGCTCGAACCAGACGCGCCGGCAGGCTTCGAGCAGCGCCTGTGTGCCGAGGACGTTGGTCCGTACGAAGGCCGACGGATCGGTGATAGACCGGTCGACGTGCGTTTCTGCGGCGCAGTGAACGACCGTGTCGACGTGATGTTCGCGGAGCAGTGCCTCGACCAGCGGCAGGTCGTTGATATCACCATGCGCGAAGTGCACACGCCCGCCGTCGATCAGTGTTCGCAGCGTGGCAAGATTTCCGGCGTAGGTGAGCGCGTCGAGCACAATCACCACGTCGGCGGGATACCGCGCGCACCAGTAGTGCACGAAGTTCCCGCCGATGAAACCGGCGCCTCCTGAAATCAGGAGGCTGCGCGACACGCTGTCCGCTCCTCCGCGCAACTCACACGCGGAAGGTGTCTGGGCGCCAGGTCTTGATCTGGCTCTTGATCTCCTTGCCCTTGAGCGCCGGATTCTTGAGCACCATGTCGACCATGGAGGCCAGTTCGGCGTCGCTCGCGAAGCGCAGCGCGATGTAGTGGCGCGGCGAGAAGGTGGCCTGCGCACGGGCGGCGAGATCAGCCGGCAGCAGGCGCGCATAGCGGAGCTGCTCTTCGAGGCGGATCAGGCGATCCTGAGCGCGGAGCGGCGAGAGGCGTGACACCGTGACCGCCCCGAACAGCGCGAGCGCACCGATCAGCAGGTAGTGCGTCTCGAGGTCCCGGATCGTCATCGCCCGCCACACGCTCCAGATCAGGAAGATCAGCGAGAGCGGAGCGGTGAAGAAATGGTACATGGGCATGAACTGCCCGTGATTCGCGAAGTTCTGAGTTTTGTCAGCCATGTCGGTGCGTGTCGATGAAGGAGTCGATAAGTGCGGTGGCCGTGGCCAGTCGTTCGTCCCACGTGCCTTGCACAACGGTAACCGGCGCGTCGAATCGCGCCAGCGTTGTGCGGAAAAGCGCCTGAACCTCATCGCGTTGCACCTCGCGGTCGCGGATGCCGTCGGCGATCCATGGCACGTCGATGCCGAGCAGCAGGTAGTGCGTGGGGCGGCGCGCGAGAGCCGCCTGTTCGATGAACTCGGGACAGCGGCCGAAGTAGTGGTGGCAGTACACGACGGTGCTGACCAAGTCGGTGTCCTGCAGCAGCAAGTGGTCGCCGCGGGCGACAGCAGCGGCGATGTGGGCGTCTTCGCGGGCCATCTGCCCGTTGGCAATGGGGCCATGATCGCGGAAATCGAGTGGCGCGCCCTTGGCGGCGGCATAGTCGCGTACGAATTCGGCGACGCACGTGACGCCGTAGCGCGCGGCCAACTGTATGCCGAGGGTCGTTTTGCCGACGGACTCCGACCCGGTCAAGACGATGCGGGTAAGCTGGCGAGTCGTGTCCGCGCCGCCGATCGATGCCATTGCACGTAGCCGATGATGGCGAGCACCAGAAACACGGCATACAGAATCGCCGTGAGCGGGAGCTGCCGGTTGATGAACAGGCCAACGTAGACCACGTCGACGGCGATCCAGAGCAGCCAGTTCTCGAGGAGTTTACGCGTCATCATGTACTGCGCGACTAGGCTGATCGACACGAGCGCCGCATCGAGCCATGGCAGCGCGGCGCCGGGCAGCCGTTGCGTGACGGTGGCCAGTGACACCCACGCCACGAGCCCGATGGCGGCCATGATCATGGCGGTGCGACGCGTCGTGCGCGTGACGACGACCGCTGCATGGCGCGGTCCACCGCGCAACCAGTGCCACCAGCCGTACAACGACAATACCAGATACACCACCTGCAGGCCGGTGTCAGAATAGAGACCGGTGCGGGCGAACACCACCATGTAGAACCCGGCATTGAGCACGCCGAGTGGCCAGCTCCAGATGTTCTCGCGCGTGACGAGCCACACGTTGAGTACACCCGTGATGAAGCCGAGGAGCTCCGCGCAGGAGCTTCCGTGCGCGACGAGCCAGGCGCAGGGCTCGGACAGGAGTTGGAACTCCGTACTGGTCATGAACGCCAAAGCTAATTAGGGTTCACCGCACATGACCGGGGTGCCGGCGCCGCCAGTGCGCGTTGGCTGAGAGAGTCCCGTAGAACCTGATCCGGCTCGTACCGGCGTAGGGAGTCCAATCGATGTATCCGCACGCAATCGCGCGCCCATGGCGCACGCGGCGACTTTGTGTCGCCACCCTCATGACTGTTGCCGCCGCCACGCTCAGCGCACAGTCCCGTCCCGACAGCGCCAAAGTAGCGGCCACGGCCGACTCGGTGCGTCGCATCGAAGGCGTACTCGTCCGCGCCATCCGTGCCAACGAGCAGGCGCCGATCTCGCAAACCACCATCGGTCGGGCCGCGATCACGCAGCGGCACTTCGGGCAGGACGTTCCGATGCTGCTCATGAATGCCGCGCCCTCGATGACGTCGCACACCGAAACCGGCACCAACTGGGGTTACAGCTACCTGCGGCTGCGCGGCATCGACCAGACGCGCATCAATATTACGCTGGATGGTGTGCCGTTGAACGACATGGAAGATCAGGTGCTGTACTTCGCGAACCTGGCCGATCTGATGTCGAACGTCCAGTCGGTACAGGTGCAGCGCGGTGTGGGCACGAGCACCGCCGGCACGGCGTCGTTCGCCGGCAGTGTGAATTTCGAGACGATGCCCGTGGCGCGCGCCGATGCCGGTGGGGACGTACAGCTGCAGATGGGATCGTTCGGTGCTCAGCGCGTGAGCGCGTCGTTCAACTCGGGGCTCACCGCCAGCAAATTCGCCGTGTACGGTCGGGCCAGTGCGCTGCGCACGAACGGCTACCGCGATCATAGCGGCGTCATGGGACGCTCGGCCTTCGTGGGCGCCGGCTGGTTCGGCGCGCGCGACGTGGTGAAGTTGACCACGCTGGTAGGACTGCTGGCCGATACGCTCTCGTATACCGGCGCCACGCTCGAGCAGCTCGCCACGAACCGCCGCTACAATCCGCTGCAGCCCGACGAACGCGACAAGTTCGGTCAGCAGATGGTGTCGCTGGCGTACACACGCGCACTGCAGAACGGCGGCTCGGTGAGCACCACGGTGTATCGCAACTCCGCGAGCGGCAACTACGACTACATCGAGCTGCCCGATCGCTACCGCTTCAACCTGGCGCACACGTGGTACGGTGTCACGAGCGCGTACAACGTGGAACGTGGTGCGCTGCGGGTGAACGCGGGTCTCAACGCGAATACCTATCAGCGCGCGCACCGTGGCTATGTCCAGCCTTCCACCACACTGTACGACAACACCGGGCACAAGCAGGATGCCAGCGCCTTCGCCAAGCTGTCGCTCGACGCCGGTAAGGCCCGCTGGTTTGCCGACCTGCAGGGACGCTACGCCACGTTCCGCTACGAGCCCGACGCCAACGCCGGTATCGACGAGCGTCGCATCGATTGGATGTTCTTCAATCCGAAGGCGGGCGTCACGTACCAGGTGGCCACGGGTCTTGCCACGTACGCGTCGTACGGCATCACGAGCCGCGAGCCCGCCCGCAATGATTTGTTCGCCGGCGACGATGATTTGAACAGCGGCAATGTGGCCGACTACGGCGACTTCACGCGCGTGAAGCCGGAGTCGGTGCGTGACGCCGAGCTGGGCATCACGTGGTCGCGGGCCACGATGGACGTGTCGGCCAATCTGTACAGCATGGATTTCCGCAACGACATCGCGCGTATCGGGGCACCTACGGCGTCGGGTTCGATTCTGCGTCGGAACGTGGGCAACAGCTACCGCCGTGGCATCGAGGTGGATGCGGCGTATCGCGGAATCTCGCGCGTGGTGCTGGCCGGCAACGCCACGTGGAGTCAGAACCGCATCGCGCAGTTCACCGACTCGTCGCGGGGCGCTCCGGTGGTGCGGCGCAACGTGACGCCGCTGCTCACGCCGGCGTTCCTCTCGTCGCATCGCATTGAAGTATCGCCGACGAACCGATTCATGGTGAGCGTTGAGGGTCGCTATCAGTCGAAGGCGTTCCTGGACAACACCAGCAGTGCGGACCGTGTGCTGCCCGACTACTACACCGTCGATGCCTCGGCGCGGGCCACACTCGGTCGTTACGCACTCACGCTGCGAGGCGCGAATCTGGGTGATACGCAGAAGTTCGCGAGCGGTGCCGTGTCGGGGTCGGGGCGCGTGCGCTACTTCGTGCTACCGGCGCGCGCGGTGTTTGCGACGGTGAGTGCGGAGTTTTGAGCTGGGTGGTGTGCTGACGGCGGGTTCTGTTTGAACGGATAAACTCTTGGTTCACGCGAAGGGCGCGAAGATCGGGAAGGGCGCGAAGAACAGCAAAAGAAACAATGTTGTTGCTGTTCTTCGCGTATCTTCGCGATCTTCGCGTGAACCGAAGAACTTTCGACCGCCAGCACGATACCAGCCGTTACCGCGCCCCCATCTGCCGAGCTGAATCCAAAGCGCGCCGCAGCGCAACGGCCCGCTCTCGTGGCGTGCCGCGTGACTCACGCAGGGCCGCGCGCAGGCCTCGCTTCGCCTCGTCGGGCACGTCACGGTCGTTGAACGCCAGCAAGGCACTGGCCACGACTTCGTAGATGGCGACCGTCGACGCCGGCTGGCCGTCGTTGTAGAGCGGCGCACCACGATCAATCGCATAGTCGATCAGAGACGTTGGGCTGCCACTGGCGCTGACACCGGCGGGTTCGCTCGCGCGGGCATCGGGCGGGAGCAGCACGCGATCGATCACGTGGATGACACCATTGCTGGCCGGGATATCGGCGATACGGACCGTGGCGTCATTGATGCGCAACTCGCCGTTCACGTCGGAGATGCGCACATCGAGATCGGCCACCGTTTCAGCGGTACGCACCGTACGCGCCTGCGCTGCCGTGACGCGGCCGGCGATCACGTGATACGTGAGGATCGTGCGCAGCTTCTCGCGATTCTCCGGCTTGAGCAGCTCGGCGACGGTGCCGTTGGGGAGACGCTTGAAGGCCTCGTCGGTGGGCGCGAAGAGCGTGAACGGTCCGCGGCCGAGCAGCGTCTGCGTAAGGCCGGCGGCGTCGACGGCGGCCAACAGCGTGGTGAATTGACCGGCGGTTTTGGCGACCTGCGGAATACTTGGCGAAGCGGTCGCCGTTGTGCCGTTTCGCGATGGGTGTTGGGCGCCGGCCGTGGGGGCGAGCAGCTGCATGGACGCAATGCTGAGTGTCGCGGTCACCAGAGCGCCCTGCATGTACAGGCGGGCCGAATTGGTAGCGTCGATGAAGAAAGAACTGCGATGGTGCATAAAGCGCTCCGAGGGTCGTGAGAGTGGGACGGCGTTGCTATGCCATGCCATTCGTTGGATGTGCGGGCGTTGGATGCACAGCGGTGAGGCTGCACGGCCACGGATTGTGTGGCCCCGACGCGTCATGTGCGCTTCGAACCCTTATGGATGAGTCCGCTATGTTCAATGAAATCAATGGCTTTGCTGAGTGGCGCGTTCGGCATCCACCTTGCACTTACCGAGCTCATCTGCAGATACGCAGAACCCGCCCTCTCTCATTACCGGATTTGCAATGCGCCTCCGCTCCCTGCTTGTTGCTGCTGCGATCGCCCTTCCCTCGGCCGCGGCGGCCCAGCCCGTTCAGGTCAACTACACCGTAACCGGCTCCGCTGGAAACTGGCTGCTCGACTTCAGCGTCTTCAATAACATCGGTCCCGGCGGACAGAGCCTGTACTTCTTCGGCACCTCGCTCGGCACCGGCGGATCGGCCGTTGTCGCGAGTCCGGGTTCCTTTGGAGTCTGGGGCAGCGGCGCGGCGTGGTCGAACACGAGCTACGGCGGGAGTTCAACCACGTACGACAACAACTGGATCGGCGGTGGCATCGCCAACGGCGTCACGCAGAGCGGGTTCCAGGTGCAACTCGCGACGCTCGCTGCTCCGACCAGTGTCTCATGGTTCGCCTACCAGTCCGGTGGCGCGTCGTATGACGGCTCCGACGCGTTCTACAAAGGCGATAACCCGGGATTCGAGGGAACGACGGGCATCCAAACGACCGTGCCCGAGCCCGCGTCCGTTGCGCTCATGGGCTTCGGACTCGTTGCAGTCGGTGTCGCCGCTCGCCGCCGCTCAGCGAATCTGGCCTAGCACGGCAGGTGGGGGGACGGCGGACATCAGGAGTTCGTGAACGGCGCTCAGGTGAGCGCCGTTCTTTTTCCTGTAACTGAACGACGGTGCCTCAAACATTCAAACCGCTACAACCCTTTGCATGGTCGGTGCATCCAATGCGAGGGCGCCGGCGAACGCTGATATGAACCCCGTCGGAGCGCTCGTGCATTTCGGGACACATCATCGCGTCAGTCGACTTCGCCCAGGCATGGACAACGCTACATCATCACCGGAAGGCAGCAGGCGGGACGACGTGCGGGCGCATCTGTCGCTTGTGACCGGGTCCTTCGCCCCCGTCATGTCGAGCGCCACCCCGTTGCTGCCACGGATCGCGGCGGGCGACGAGCTGGCGGTGCGCGAGTGCGTCGAGCGCTATGGGGCGCTGATCTGGTCGCTGGTACGACGCTGGTCGCCAGACCCGCGTGACGCCGACGATGCGGTGCAGGAGGTGTTCGTCGATCTCTGGCGCAGTGCCGCGCGATATGAACCCACGCGCTCCACGGAGGCGGGTTGGGTGGCGATGGTGACGCGTCGCCGGCTGATCGATCGCTTGCGCCGGCGGCAGCGGGCGGTGGAACTCGAGCCGCTCCCCGACGATTTCGATCTGGCTCACGATGAACAATCCGACGATGCGCGCGACGATCGCGTGGAGCGCGCGCGGGCGGCGTTGCGGGCGTTGCCCGAGGCGCAGCGTACGATCCTGGAGCTGTCGCTGCTGCATGGCCGCACGCACGATGAGATCGCCAAGGCCACGAATACGCCGTTGGGTACGGTGAAGTCGCACATCCGTCGCGGGCTGCAGCGTGCGCGGGCGATGCTACAGCACGCGAACGACCTGCATCAGGCGACGGACGCGACGAACGAGGAGCACGACTCATGACCAGGAAGGAGAACGACGGACCGGATATCGCTACCCGGGACGAGCTGCTGATCGGCGAGCTCACGGCCGCGCTGGCGGCGGAGTCGATGTCGGCGCAGGACGCGCTGCCGCCTGGCGTTGCCGCGCGCGCCATTGCCGCGGGCGAGGTGATCGTACCGCTCAAGCCCACGTTCGCGCCGTACAACACGGTGGTGGTGTTGCCACCGGCCCCTTCGCCGGAGGCCAGCGCGCCGACGGCGACTGCGACCTCTGCGCCCGCGCGCCGATCGTTCGCGGTGTGGGGCGGCTGGTTGGCCGCCGCGGCGATGTTGGCGTTGTGGGCACGCGGGCCCGCTGCGCCGCCTGCCGTCGTCGCGGCGGTGCCTGCCACATCATCGGCTGCTGCGTCGTGGGTGCGCGATTCACTGATTGCGGTGGATTCTGCCATCACCCGAATCGCTTGGGCGCCGACCGCCGATTCCACCGCACTCGGCGCCAGTGGCGACGTGGTGTGGAGCACGCGCGCGCAGCGCGGCGTGATGCGTTTGATCGGGCTCAAGTCGAACGACGCGCGCCGATGGCAGTATCAACTGTGGATCTTCGACAAGACACGAGATCAACGCTATCCGGTAGACGGCGGTGTGTTCGACGTGCCGGCCGGCGCGACCGAAGTGTTCGTGCCGATCAACGCCCGAGTGCCGGTAGGAAGCGCGGTGATGTTCGCGGTGTCGGTCGAAGCGCCCGGCGGCGTGGTGGTGAGCACCCGCGAACGGGTGGCGCTGCTGGCCGCGTTGTAGCGGATTCGTGGTCGGATTGCTTCGGGGAGCTCGAGTGAACGGATAGGCTGCTGGTTCACGCGAAGATCGCGAAGGGCCGCGAAGGAACGCGAAGAAAAGCAACAGCACAATCTTTACTTTTCAGTTGCTGTTCTTCGCGTTCCTTCGCGAACTTCGCGCCCTTCGCGTGAACCAAAAAGCTCATGACCGTCAGCGCCGGCGATAGTCGCCGCGCCCCTGTCGGAGCCACCATCCTGCCCGCAGCTTTGGGCATGGCCTCTTTCCGTCGTGCTTTCGTGGCGTCCGCACTCTTCGCCGTCGCCCTCGCCATTCTCGCTGCCCCCCCGCTCCAAGCCCAGCAGCTCCGTCCCGCCGTCGATGCGTGGCGGAAGACCCACGAGCGCGAGATTCTCGACGAAGCGTTCGCCCTCATGGCCATACCCAACGTGGCCTCCGACACCGCGAACATTCGCCGCAATGTGGAGTTTCTCACGGCGGCGTTTGCCAAGCGCGGCGTGGCCATGCGGCCGCTGCGAGCGCCCACGGGCGGTAGCCCAGCGCTGTTTGGCGAACTCAAGGCGCCCGGGGCCACGCGCACCATCGTGATGTACGCGCACTACGACGGACAGCCGGTGGCCGGTGGCGGATGGAACGGCGATCCGTTCACTCCCGAGCTGCGTCGCTTTCAGAACAGTGTGGCCACCGATGCCGCGCCGATGCCTGCAAAAGGCGACACCATCGATCCCGCCGTGCGCATTCGCGCCCGCTCGGCCAGCGACGACAAGGGGCCGATCATTGCCATGTTGGCCGCGCTCGATGCGCTCAAGGCCGCGAAGAAAGCGCCCACGGTGAATGTGAAGTTCTTCCTGGAGGGTGAAGAAGAGGCTGGCTCGGCACACTTGGGTGACCTGCTCAAGGCGCACAAGGCGGTGCTGGGGGCCGACGCGTGGTTGTTCTTCGACGGCCCGATCCACGTGAGCGGCGCACCGCAGCTCGTGCTTGGCGTGCGCGGCGTGATGGGTGTGGACATCACGTTCCACGGCCCCAATCGCGCCATGCACAGCGGTCACTATGGCAACTGGGCCCCCAACCCAGGCGTGGCGGTGGCGCACTTTATTGCCAGTGTGCGCGACATGGACGGGCGCGTGAAGATCGCCGGCTTCTACGACGACGTGCCGCCGATTTCCGATAGCGACCGCGCGTTGGGTAAAGCACTGTCGGCTACCGACGACTCCCTGCGCACGTCACTGGGCCTCGCGCGCACCGAAGCGAACAATGCCGCGTTGGGTGAGCGCATCATGCTGCCCGCGCTCAACATCCGCGGCATTCGCACCGGTGAAGTGGGTGGCGGTGCGGCCAACGCCGTGCCCACCAGTGCCAGCGTGTCCATCGACTTCCGTTTGGTGCCCGATCAGCAGCCCACGCGCATCTGCGAGCTGGTCACGCGTCATCTCGCGTCGCTGGGGTACACGGTGGCGACTGACCCCAACGCCGCCGCGCGCAGCACCGATCGCGCCCACCTCGCGTACTTGGGATGCGGTGGTGGCTACACCAGCGTGAGCGTAGCGTCTACGCTGCCGTCGGTGCGCGCGGTGAAAGCGCTGATGGGTCGCGCGTACGGTCGCGAGCCGTTCGTGATGCCGATGCTGGGCGGGTCGCTGCCGCTGTTTCACTTCGTCGAGCAGCTCGGGGCCACGGTCATTACGGTGCCCACGGTGAACGCCGACAACAGTCAGCACGCGCCGAATGAGAACCTGCGCATCGGCAATCTGTGGGACGGCATCGGCGTGATGGCCGAGCTGATGGCGGGGTTGGGGCCACTGTGGCCGGGTGGAGCGACGCCGGTGATGAAGTAGGATGTTGTCTGCAATGTCCATCGCCGCACGACTCCGCCGGCATCCATTCCCGGTCGCGGCGCACTTCGATCGCGTGGTCGCGCTCTCGTTCGCTTTTCCGGCGCACGTGGTGCAGCCGCTGGTGCCGCGGTCGCTATCGCTCGACGTCTTCAACGGCTACGCGTTCGTGGCGGTGGCGATGGTGTGGACACGGGCACTCCGGCCCGCGTGGCTTCCCGCGATATTCGGACAGGATTTCTTTCTCGCTGGGTACCGTGTGTTCACGCGCTTTCAGGAGCCATCCGGACGACGGTTGCGCGGACTTCGCATTCTGCGCAGTACGACCGATAAGCACCGGATGGTACGCGCCGGGAACCTCATGACGGGCTATCGCTACTCGCACGTGAACGTGAGCGTGCAGGAGCGCGATGCCCTGCTGAACGTGACGACGACCGACGCGTCGGGAGCGACGGCGCTGGATGTACGACTCGACCTCTCGCCCCATGTCGCGGAGCGCGATGTGCCGATGCCCGTCGGCTCGCCGTTCGCGAGCTGGACCGAGGCACGTCGCTTTGCCGGACCGATGCCGTTCACGTTCAGCCCGGAAGGCGACGACACCATGGTGGTGGTGGAGGGCAGCCGGCAGCATTGGACGCCGCGTCCGATCGCGGTGACGTCGTGGCAGGTGTCGATGTTCAACGAGTCGCCGCTTTCCGCGGCCACGCCCCTGCTGGCGAACGCGTTCGTCGTGGATCATGTGGACTACGCGTGGAAGCGCGGGCGCGTCGTGCACGCGACGCCGGCGGCCGAGTAATGCCTGGAGTGGAGCGCGGACCGTTCGACGGCGTGCTGAACATCGTGCGCTTCAATTGGCCGATGTTCTTGTTGACGCTGGCACTCGTGGTCGTGCTGCTCGGTGGTGCGGCGCAACTGACGTCGCCCGGATGGCGCATCGTGCTCGCGGTCACCGCAGCGGGCCTCGCCGCCGGCACGTTCGTGTCGTTGGTGGTGTCGCACGTGATCTATGATCGCTCCGACCTGTATCGCTTCGCGTGGCTCACGCGCGTGTACGGCGACCGCACACCGAACACTGCTGTCTTTTGTCAGACGGGATTCGACGAAAGCTCGGCGCTGCTGCGCACGCGCACGCCCGGCACGCACTGGACGCTGATCGATCACTACGATCCCGCACGCATGACCGAGCCGTCGATCCAGCGCGCGCGCCAGCACTGTCCGCCGCCCGACGGAACCGTGGCCGCGCCATACCATGCATGGCCCACCACATCGCAGCAGGCTGACCTGGTGATCGGTATGCTTGCCGTGCACGAGCTGCGCCACTGCGATGAGCGCGCTGCGTGGTTTGGTGAGGCCGCGCGGACGTTGCAGCCCGGTGGCCGGGTGGTCGTGGTGGAGCATCTGCGCGATATGGCGAATCTGCTCGCGTTCGGGCCGGGCGCGCTGCACTTCCATTCTGCGGCCACTTGGCGGCGCAGTTGGGAGCGTGCGCGGCTCCGGGTGCGAGACGAATTCCGCATCACGCCGTGGGTCGCGGTGTTCGTGTTGGAGCACGCCGCATGACAGGGATGCTTGCCGTGTTACTGCCGCTACTCCCCGTTGTACTTCGCTTGGCCGGTGCCGGATTAGTCGCGCTGGCGCTCTTGCACGTACCAATGGGCCGGCAGCTGCGCTGGAGTGAGGAGGCCGCGCGGATGTCGCTCGCCGGCGAGTCGATCTTTCATGTGCACACGTTATTTGTGTGCATCATGCTGGTGTTGCTCGGTCTGCCGGCGCTGATCACGCCGCGCGTATTCCTCGACGTATCACCCGCTGGGGCGTGGCTGGCCGGTATGGGTCTGGTGATCTTCGCGCTCCGGCTCTGGGTGCAGTGGTTCGTCTTTCCCGCCTCCTTGTGGCGCGGCAAGCGATTCGAGTCGTCCATGCACCTGCTGTTCACGGTGATCTGGAGTGCGCTCACGGTGCTGTTCGCGCTCTGTGTACTCGTTCAGCTCGGGCGCATCGGCTAGCGGCCAAGCAGGCCGAATCGCGGTTGCTCAGCGGCGAACGCTGGTGGCCCAGTACCAGATCATCGTGATGAAGCCCGCATTGAGCGCCACCATGCCGGCGGCCGAAATCAGCAGGTCGGCCGCCAACGCGATCTCGAGCACGTTCATCGACACGAGGGCGAGTGTCTGCACGGCAGCGCAGGGCACGCGCTGCCAGCCGCTGAACACCCAGAGACCGAGCACGATCTCGCCCACGCCAATGGCCTTGGTGGCAAGGTCTGCGTGTCGTTCGCCGAGCACGCGGGCGACGATCGCGCGGTGTCGCGGGATCCCGCGCAACAGCTTGCTGTACAGCCCGTGGAAGATCCACACGGACCCGATCAGGATCTGCGCAACGAGTAGTATCACCCCGCCCCCTTCCCCATCCGGCACTTGTCGCTGCAGTAACGCACGTTCGCCCAGTCGCGCTCCCACTTTTTGCGCCAGCTGAAGGGCCGGCCGCAGCGGGCGCAGAGTTTATCGGGGTGGCCGTTTACGCCTTGGCCGCGGACGCCGCCGTCGCGCGGGCGTTTGGATTCTCGTGAAGGCATCGCTCCCCAAGCGATGCGCGGCGGTGCAGAGTTCCCGGATGTCCAGTCCGCACAGTTCCCACGACCCGGCCCACTTTCCGGCCAGCACGGAAGATCTCCTCTATTCCGACTATCGGAAAACGGAGGAGCTCGGTACCCTCCGCCAAGTGGCCCGCGCCTTGGCGGCCGAGACGAACTCGCAAAGCGTATTGCGTACCTTATGTGAGCTTTCAATGGTACGTGGACGAGCAAGTGGCGCTGCAGTGGCGGAATTAAGTGGTGATAATGGCGTGTACGTCGCCTGTTCCGGCAGAACGACAGAGCTACTCTCGATGACCTTCCCGCTGGAAGGCACGGTCACTGGACGCGTCGCCAACGAGCTGCGAGCCATCACGATCCTGTCGCCGGATGCTAGCTCCCCGTTCTTCGCCGAGCTGCTGCCGCGCCTGGGCATCGGGCCGATTCTGCTCCTCCCGCTGTTGGCCAACGGCCAGTTGTTCGGCGTGCTCTCGATTTCACGCGATACCGGGCACCCGCAGTTCGACCACACCGACGAAGAACGGCTGAGTGTGATGGCCGACCTCGCCGCACTGGCGCTTTGGAAGGCGCGACTCTTGGAAGACGCACGGTCGGCCGACGCCGCCAAGACCAGCCTTTTAGCGACATTATCGCACGAGCTTCGCACGCCTTTAACGGCACTAGAGGGGTA
This sequence comes from Gemmatimonas sp., assembly GCF_031426495.1. Classification (NCBI taxonomy): domain Bacteria; kingdom Pseudomonadati; phylum Gemmatimonadota; class Gemmatimonadia; order Gemmatimonadales; family Gemmatimonadaceae; genus Gemmatimonas; species Gemmatimonas sp. Next base: position 13,747 of record NZ_JANPLK010000005.1, read on the forward strand.
CAGCGAACTTTTAGAGGACCAGATTCTCGGTCCGTTGTCGCCCGAACAGCAGGATGTCGTCATGCGGCTGCGGACGGTGGGACGGCACCTGGGCTCGCTCATCGAGGACATTCTCACCTACGCCTCGCTCGAAGCCGACCGGCTCACGCCGCGTAACGCGACCGTGCGCGTGCCCGAACTGCTCGATTCGCTGCACCCGTTCATCGAACCACTGGCCCGTGAAAAGGGGATCGAGTTTTCGATTGACTTGGAAACGGGGCTGCCGTCGATGCACACCGACGAGGCCCGTGTGCGGCAGATCCTGCTCAACCTCTGCCAGAACGCGGTGAAGTTCACCGAAGAGGGCGCCGTGTCGGTGCGCGTGACCCGTGGCTCCCCGCTGGCCGATGGCGCCGCCACGGTCCGGTTTGCGGTGCGCGACAGCGGGATCGGCATCGAGCCCACCGACATGCAGCGGCTTTTTCGCCCCTTCTCCCAGATCGAGAACGTGCCGGCGGGACGGCATCGGGGTACCGGATTGGGGCTCTACATCGCACGCCGGCTCGCCACCATGCTCGGCGGGCGCATCGAGGTCGTGTCGCGCCCCGGCGAAGGGTCGGTGTTCACCCTCGTCGTGCCCGTGACGCACTGAGCAAACCCGGGCCGGGCTCACCTGTGTGTTCGAGAACCCGCCATTACATTCGAACGTTATGACCGCTGCCATCACGAGCGTTTTCAACGACGGCATTTTTGCCGAACAATTCGAGCGTTATCGTCACGACCCCGCCAGTGTGGACGAGACGTGGCGCCAGTACTTCCGCATCGCCGAGTCGCTGTTCGGACAGAGTGGCGGCGCCGCGTCGGCTACGCCGTCGGCGGCTGCAGCCGGTGGCGCAACCTACGACGTCGCCTTCCTCCGCAAAGTGGCGGCGGCCGCGTCGCTGCAGCAGGCCATCCGCAGCTACGGCCATTACGCGGTGCAGCTCGATCCGCTCGGCACGCCGCCCCCCGGCGCCGAGGATCTGAGCCCCGAGTACTGGGGGCTGACCGAAGCGGATCTACAGGCGATTCCCGGCGAGGCGCTCGGCGACGCGCGCTTTGCCACCGCCGCCGACGCGATCGCGCGCAAGCGGCAGGTCTACGCGGGTCGCATTGGCTGGGAAGTGTGGCATCTCGAAGTCGACGAAGAGCGCGACTGGTTTCAGCGCGCCTTCCGCGACGGGGTGCTCACGCGCGAGCTCACGCCCGACGAGAAGAAGGACACGCTGCGCCGCCTGAATCAGGTGGACGGGCTCGAGCGCTTCATCGGTCGGGCGTATCAGGGCTACAAGCGCTTCTCGGTGGAGGGCACCGACGCGCTGATCCCGATGCTGGATGAAGTGATTCGCGAGTCGGGACGCTCCGGTGCGCGCGAGATCGTGATCGGCATGGCGCATCGCGGCCGTCTCAACGTGCTCACGAACGTGATGGGCAAGCCGTTCGAGGCATTGTTCGCCGAGTTCGAAGGACGGCACGATCATGCCGACGGCAATGCGACCGGCGACGTGAAGTACCACATGGGTTATGTCGGATCGCGCGACGTGGATGGCAAGGCGGTAACGCTGCGTCTCGCCCCCAATCCGTCGCACCTCGAAGTGGTGAACCCGGTGATCGAAGGCATGGTGCGCGCGTTGCAGCGTGTGCCGGGCCGATCGGGTGAGCGTGATGAACTCGCGGTGGTGCCGGTCGCCATTCATGGTGACGCGGCGTTCCCGGGCGAGGGGATCGTGGCCGAGACGCTCAATATCTCGAACCTGAAGGCGTACCGCACCGGTGGCACGATTCACATCATCGTGAACAACCAGGTCGGCTTCACCACCGACCCGACCGATGCCCGCTCCACGCATTATGCGTCCGATCTCGCGAAGGGCTTCGAGATGCCGGTGTTCCATGTGAACGCTGACGATGCGCAGGCGTGCATCACGGCCGTGCGTCTGGCGTGCGCGTATCGCGCCACGTTCAAGAAGGACGTGCTGATCGACCTCGTGGGCTATCGTCGTCATGGGCACAACGAAGGCGACGAGCCGATGTACACGCAGCCCACGCGTTCGGCACAGATCCGCAAGCATCCCACGGTGCCGCAGGTGTGGGCCAGTCGGTTGGTGGCCGAGGGCGTGATGACCGAGGCCGAAGCGGCCGAAGTTGAGCAGGCCGTGTCGCAGCACTACGCCGAGATCCACTCGCGCTTCAAGCAGTCGTTGCTCAGCAGCGAGAAGCACGCGCCGTGGCCGGCTGAGCCGGTGTCGGCGCCGAAGGCCGTCGCCACCAACGTAGCGGTCGAGAAGCTGCAGTATGTGAACGAAGCGCTGCTCACCTGGCCGGCCGATCTCAAACCGAACCCGCGCCTGGCGAAGCAGCTCGAGCGTCGTCGGGAGACGATGGGCGAGCAGGGCGGCATCGAGTGGGGACACGCGGAAGCGCTGGCGTTCGGTACGCTGCTTATCGACGGCATGTCGGTGCGCCTCACGGGTCAGGACGCCGAACGCGGCACCTTCTCGCATCGTCATGCGGTGCTCAGCGACAGCGAGAACGGTCGCAAGTACGCGCCGCTCGCCAATCTGCCCGGCGCCAAGGGTGTGTTCGAGATTTTCAACTCGGCTCTCTCCGAGACCGCCGTGCTGGCGTTCGAGTACGGATTCAGCACTGTGGCCACCGATGCCCTCACGTTGTGGGAAGCGCAGTTCGGTGACTTCGTGAACGTGGCGCAGCCAATCATCGACCAGTTCATCGTGGCTGACCGCGCCAAGTGGGGACAGGACAGCGGCGTCGTGATGCTGCTGCCGCACGGCTATGAGGGGCAGGGGCCGGAGCATTCGAGCGCGCGTCTCGAGCGGTTCCTGCAGATGTGCGCGGAAGGCAACCTCACGGTGGCCTACTGCAGCACGCCGGCGCAGTACTTCCATCTGCTGCGTCGTCAGGCGCTGCGGAAGTCGCGTCGTCCGCTCATCTGCATGCAGCCGAAGTCGCTGCTGCGCTTGCCGCAGGCGGCGTCGAAGCTCGAAGACTTGTCGCAGGGCGGCTTCCAGTCGGTGATCGATGATCCTATTGCGTCCCAACATCGCGACGATGTGCGTCGCATTGTGTTCTGCACGGGCAAGCTGTACTACGACATGTCGCTCGCGGCCACGCGGAATCCGAATGTGGCCCTGGTGCGGGTCGAAGAGCTCTATCCGTGGCCGCACGAAGAAATCGTGCGCATCATGGATCTGTACCCGGTGATCGAGCAGGTCGTGTGGGCGCAGGAAGAGCCGAAGAATCAGGGCGCGTGGACGTACGTGCAGCCACGTTTGCGCGCGTCGGCCGGTGCGTCGGTCGGTGTGCGCTACGTCGGTCGTCCGGAGCGCGCGAGTCCGGCGGAAGGCTACATGGACGCGCACCAGGCCGAGCAGGCGCGCATCATTGCCATGGTCATGGATACCGGCGAAGTGGCCGCGGAGCGTGCAACGATGAAGGTGGGGCAGTGAAGGCGCTTCGGCGCACCCGAATCCACCAGATGATGATGAGCGCCGCGGCTATTGCCGCGGCGCTTGTCGCTGGTGGCCGTGGCATCTCCGCGCAGAACGTGACGCTCGATCGCGGCGCGGCGGCGCTCGGCTCCACGCTCGCGGGCGTCGGCACCACGGGCCGCGTGCTCACCATCGCCGCGCACCCCGACGACGAGGACACGCCGATCATCGCGTGGCTCGCCAAGGGTCGTCACGTGGAAACGGCGTATCTATCGCTCACGCGTGGCGACGGCGGGCAGAATCTGCTGGGCAACGAACTGGGCGAAGCACTCGGCGCCATTCGCACGCAGGAGCTGCTGTCGGCGCGCCGCATTGATGGTGGCAAGCAGTACTTCACGCGCGCGTATGACTTCGGCTTCAGCAAGAACGCCGAAGAGACGTACTCGCACTGGCCCAAGGATTCCATTCTCGGCGACGTCGTGCGCGTGGTACGCGCGTTCCGGCCGCATGTCATGGTGGCGTTCTTCAGTGGCACGCCGCGCGATGGACACGGGCATCACCAAGTGTCGGGCTTGCTGGCGCGCGAAGCGTACGATCTGGCCGCCGACACGGTGCGCTTTCCGGTGAAGGGCTTCGGTTTGCCGTGGATGCCGCAGAAGTTCTATCGCAGCGCGCGACAGGCCCCTGATTCGGCGACGCTGCGCGTGAACGTGGGTGAATACGACCCACTATTGGGACGGAGTTACTACGAGATCGCGGCCGAGAGTCGCTCGCAGCACAAGAGCCAAGGATTCGGCGTGCTCCAGCGGAAGGGCACGATTCTGGGTTTCTTGTCGCGCGAAACGTCGCGCGTGGGGCCGGAGAACGCGCGCAGCGAGCAGTCGTTGTTCGATGGCGTCGACACCACGTGGACGGCATTGCGGAACACGCTGCCGAGCACCGTGCAGCCCGTGCTCGACTCGGCGTTACGCACGATCGCGTCGGCGCGCACGGCGTATCGCGCGGATGATCCGTCGCCGATCGTGGCGCCGCTGGCCCAGGCGCTGCGGCAGCTGCGCACGGTGCGCAGCGCGAGCGGGAGTGGCCCCGGC